>NZ_JBSHNV010000221.1:0-225 GCF_053601575.1 Lacinutrix sp. MEBiC02404
AACACCGTATATAATTTATTGCTGGTTCTAGCCTGCTTACGAAAACCCTCGCGGATTTTCTATTCGGTTTTTATTTGCTAAATTACGTTCTTAACCACGCAACAAACCATATACAAACACGTTATAAAAAATAGCCGAGAATCCTCAATTTCAACAAACTGAATTTCTTAAAACATAAATAATCGGATTATTTCCTTACTCAAATCTTAATAAAATAATCGCGAA
>NZ_JBSHNV010000222.1:0-281 GCF_053601575.1 Lacinutrix sp. MEBiC02404
CACAGATCCAAATGATGCATGTGAATTTACTGCAGCAGATATTACTTTACCTGTAACAGCAATTACGGATTGTGATGGTGATGGAGAAACAAGTGATACGGATCCAAATGATACCGATCCATGTATCGGAGGAACATTATCAAATGTAGATTTAACAGACACAACAAGTGACTGGGCAACTGCAGATTGTGATGGAGATGGAGTAAGTAACTTAGACGAAGTAGATCCTGATGGAGACGGCGTTCAAGGACCAAACGACACAGATCCAAATGATGCATGTG
>NZ_JBSHNV010000223.1:0-501 GCF_053601575.1 Lacinutrix sp. MEBiC02404
CAATCTTGTGGTACAGATAGCTGTGATACAGATGCAGTATTTGATGTAACTTCAGATTATGTATTTACTAACCTTGCTTCCACTTGTGGCGCTGGTGGTACTATTCTAGTTACTTATACCGTTGCTGATGATTGTGGTAACGAAACTATACTTACTGCAACGCTTACGCTTGAAGATTCTATCGGTCCTGACTTAACATCTTGTACTGTAATAGACGAAACTATAGAATGTAATGGTACAGATAACGAAACGATCGCGAATGATTGGAATGCTGCTAACATATTAGCACTGCAATCTTGTGGTACAGATTCTTGTGATACTGATGCGGTATTTGATGTAACTTCTGATTATGTATTTACTAACCTTGCTTCCACTTGTGGAGCTGGTGGTACTATTCTAGTTACGTATACAGTTGCTGATGATTGTGGTAATGAAACCATACTTACTGCAACGCTTACGCTTGAAGATTCTATCGGTCCTGACTTAACATCTTGTACTGTA
>NZ_JBSHNV010000224.1:0-346 GCF_053601575.1 Lacinutrix sp. MEBiC02404
AAATTTCAATAGCTGCAGGAGCAGTAAATGTAGGCGCAATATTATCTGAAACGGTAATCGTTTGTATTTGCGGCGTTGCAGTGTTCCCACAATCGTCTGATAAAGTCCAAGTTCTAGTAATAATAAACGAACCTTCACAAGCACCAGCCGTTACAACATCTGTAAAGGTAGCATCTAAAGTAGTATCACAATTATCAGCTTCATTAGTTACATCACCAGTTTCACTAACCGTTGCATCATAATTACAAGAAGCATCCGTAAAAATTTCAATAGCTGCGGGAGCAGTAAATGTAGGAGTAATATTATCTGAAACGGTAATCGTTTGTGTTTGTGGCGTTGCAGTATT
>NZ_JBSHNV010000225.1:0-100779 GCF_053601575.1 Lacinutrix sp. MEBiC02404
AAATCCTTGCTCGATTTCCATGACAACTTCTAACTTAAAAGAAAGAGAGTAATCCTTTTGAGTACGCTTGACGTAGTCCGTCTTTTCTATTGGTTTCATTACACTAAGGTTTTAGTGTATCGCTATTTCAGGACGTGACATAATAAATATAAAAAAAGACCACTAAAATTAGTGGTCTTTTTTTATATAAACATTTTTTTAATTAGTAGGATACAACAAAGAATCTACTACCTCAAAAGTAAGTTTACCATTTTCACCAATAGTATATTTTAAAAATAATTCACCCCAATATTCGCCATCATTAAAGTTACAAATTAACCATTTGTGGTTTAGTACGCGAATGGCATTAATAATCATTTTTCCACCCGAAGACATTGCGGCGTAAGGCACTAAAGGATTATCTCCTTCTTTTAAATTTAACTCATAAAGCGATTCTTCAATAAGTGCAATTAATTGATCACTTTCATAACCACGTTTTTCAATGTAATTTAAAGCTTCATCCGAATATCCCAAACTAAATTCTGCGTATTGAAAAGCTTTGTCTCCCAAAACAGTAACAGAATCTTTATACTTTTCAATTTTATTTACATAGCCTTCTAGTTGCACTTTATCTGCTTCAAATACTTTTTTAGAATTCACATATTGAAACACCACAAGTAATGCTGCAAAAATAAACAAGTACATAAAAATTTTACTCTTCATAATAGTAATTAGTTATAGGTTAAGGGTTAATCCATCGTAAGCCAGGAAAACGTTTTCAGGAAGTTTTTGTTGTACTTCATCATGAAAACCTAGCCAATGGCTTATATGCGTTAAATAGGCTTTTTTAGGTTTTACTTTTTCAATAAATGCAAGTGCTTCTTCTAAATTAAAATGCGAAATATGTTCTTTTTCACGTAATGCATTAACGACCAAGACATCTAAACCTTTAAGCTTTTCAACCTCTTCGTCTGCAACGGTTTTCATATCTGTTAAATACGCGAAATCTTCAAATCGGAATCCAAAAACTTGCAAATTATGATGCATGCCATTAATTGGAATTACCTTTAAATCGCTTATAAAAAAAGAAGTATTCGTAATTTCATTTTCTATTACACTTGGTGCTCCAGGATATTTATTTTCGGTTTCAAAAATATAATCAAATCGTTTACGAAGGGATTTAATCACTCTTTCATGTGCATAAATAGGTATATCGCCTTGCTTAAAAAAGAAAGGACGAATATCATCTAATCCTGCAGTATGATCTGCATGTTCGTGCGTAAATAAAATAGCATCTAATGTAGTCGCATTTTGATTTAGCATTTGCGCTCTAAAATCTGGCCCGCAATCCACAACATAAACGTTATCATTATGCGTTATCATTACAGAAACGCGCAATCTTTTATCTTTCGCGTTATCGCTTAAACAAACGGGATGTGTGCTTCCAATAACTGGAATACCTTGCGAAGTTCCTGTGCCAAGAAAAGTTACTTTCAATTATCTATAGATTTTAAAACAAAAATAAGTTTATTTTTTTGTTTGGTACACTAATTTAATATCTTTGTTATGCCCTTTATACGTTCAATGTATAAATGGTAATCTAAAAGCATGTAAACCAAA
Organism: Lacinutrix sp. MEBiC02404; assembly: GCF_053601575.1. NCBI lineage: Bacteria > Pseudomonadati > Bacteroidota > Flavobacteriia > Flavobacteriales > Flavobacteriaceae > Lacinutrix > Lacinutrix sp. MEBiC02404. Next base: position 1,600 of record NZ_JBSHNV010000225.1, read on the forward strand.
TTTAAAATGGAAATAACCATTAAAGGTGATAAACAATTTGATGAAATCCCTTCGTTAAAAACAAAAGCACTTCGAATAAACCTAAATGAAAACATTTATGGAACTTTTGCCGAAATTGGCGCCGGACAAGAAACGGTACGTCAGTTTTTTAGAGCTGGAGGAGCTTCTGGAACCATTGCAAAAGCAATGTCTGCTTATGACAAAGCCTTTAGTGATGCCATTTATGGTATTGAAGAAGATAAACGTTATGTAACAGAGGCACGTTTACGTAAGATGCTAAATCATGAAGTTAGATTAATGGAAGAGCGATTAACTCGTGACGACCATCCTAATAAATTATTTTTCTCGTACGCAAATACCGTAGCAACTATCGATTTTGCTAAAAAATTCAAAGGTCATGGCTGGGTAGGTATTAAGTACCAAATAGATCCAGATCAAGATTATAACGAGATTATACTACATGTTCGTTTTAAAGAAAATGATGCTAGATTACAGCAAGAAACTTTAGGTATTTTAGGAACAAACCTTATTTATGGTGCTTTCTATAAATATAATGAACCTAAAAAATTATTAAAATATTTATACGATCACTTAGATAAAGACCAGTTAGAAATTGATACTATTAATTTCTCCGGACCTGCTTTTGAAGATGTAGATAATAGATTAATGAGTTTACAACTGGTTAAAAATGGCATGACAGATGCGGTCATGTTTGCTCCAGATGGCAACAATGTTTTACCAGCAAGAGTACTTTATAAAAAGAATATTTTAGCACTTCGTGGTAGTTTTAGACCGGTTACTAAGGTAAATATGGATATGTTCCATAAGTCTTATGACATGTTTATTAAAGAAAATAAAGTAGACGAAGAGAAAACACAAGTAGTGTTTGAAATTACTTTATCTAATCTACGTGCAGAAGGAGAAATTGACGAGCAAGACTTTATGGATAGAGCAAAATTACTTTGTTCGCTTGGTCAAACCGTTCTAATCTCAAACTTTCAAGAGTATTATAAACTAGTGGAATACTTCTCACAATACTCGAAAGCTAGAATGGGACTTGCAATGGGTGTGAATAATCTAGTCGATATTTTTGACGAAAAATATTATCGCCATTTAAGTGGAGGAATTTTAGAAGCGTTTGGTAAATTATTCTTTAAAGATTTACGTGTGTACTTATATCCTATGGAAAATGGAGATGGTACCTTAACTACTAGTGAAGATTTAAAAGTGCATCCTAGAATGAAAGAATTGTATAAATTCTTTAAATACAACGGAAAAGTTGTAGATATAGCAGATTATGACCCTAAAATACTTTCTGTATTTTCTCGTACGGTTTTAAAAATGATATCTAACGGAGAATCTGGTTGGGAAAGCATGCTTCCTGAAGGTGTATCTAAAATTATAAAACAAAAAAGTTTATTTAGTTGTGAAACGGAAGAACTTTATAGTGAAGATCAATAAACTACAGTTTAAATAAAAATTAAAAAGCGACCATTACTATAATGGTCGCTTTTTATTTATTCTAAAATCTGCGCTGCGTGATCCTTTGTCTTTACTTTATCAATCACACGAGCTACTACTCCATTTTCATCTACTAGAAACGTTTTTCTATGAATGCCATCATAGGTTTTTCCCATAAATTTCTTTTCTCCCCAAACACCAAAGGCATTAATTACCACTTTATCTTCATCTGCCAATAAAGGAAAAGGAAATTCATATTTATTTTTAAAATTGGTTTGTCTTTTTTCAGAATCGGCACTTACACCAAGCAATTCATACCCTTGATTTTGCAATACTTTGTAGTTATCACGCAAGTTACAAGCTTCTGTTGTGCAACCTGGCGTACTCGCTTTTGGGTAAAAGAAAACAATAAGTTTTTTCCCTTTATAATCACTTAAGGATACAGATTCACCATCTTGATTGTTAACTGTAAAATTTGGAACGGTATCTCCTACTTGTAATGTCGTCATAATTGTTATTTTTGCTATCAAAGATACAATAATGACGAAACAAGAAAAAGTAGATTTTGTTATAACAACGTTAAATGCACTTTATCCGGAAATACCAATTCCGCTAGATCATAAAGATCCGTATACTTTATTAGTTGCCGTTTTACTATCTGCGCAATGTACAGATGTACGCGTTAATAAAATCACGCCATTGTTATTTGCAGAAGCAGACAATCCTTATGATATGGTAAAATTATCTGTGGAAGAGATTAAAGAAATCATTAGACCTTGTGGTTTGTCACCAATGAAAAGCAAAGGTATTTATGGTTTATCTAAAATGTTAATTGAAAAACACAACGGAATAGTACCTCAAAGCTATGAAGCTTTAGAGGCATTTCCAGCGGTTGGACACAAAACAGCAAGTGTAGTAATGAGTCAAGCCTTTGGAGTTCCTGCTTTTCCTGTAGATACTCATATTCACAGATTAATGTATCGCTGGAATTTAACCAACGGAAAAAATGTAACCCAAACTGAAAAAGATGCAAAACGTATTTTTCCTGAAGAAATATGGAATGACTTACATTTACAAATTATTTGGTATGGTAGAGAATACTCTCCTGCTAGAGGTTGGGATTTAGAAAAAGATATTATTACTAAAACTATTGGCAGAAGTACGGTTTTAAAAGCATATTACAATTCAAAAAAATAATAAAACGACTAACACCTTATTAATTTGAGAAAAGCAACTTACGTAGATAAAAAAATAGTATCAGAAATATTAGTTTCTGCATTTTCACCATTACAAGAGAACAATTCGATAAATCTAGTAGTAAAACAAGATGAAAAAAGAATAGAACGCATGCATATATTGATGGAGTATCTATTTGAAAGAGCAATTTTATTTGGAGAAGTTTATATTTCTAATAACAATAAAGCATGTTTACTATTAAAATTTCCGCACAAGGAAAAGGTAACCTATAAAACCATAGCTTTAGATATTAAATTAGCCTTTAAGTGCATTGGTATTGCACATGTTTACGGCGTTTTAAAAAGACAAATAATTGCGAATAAGAACTATCCGAAAGAAAACCATATTAGACCTATGATTATGGGTGTTAGAGACGAATATAAAGAAAACGGAACTGCCGCTCGATTAATGATAGAAGTAAAAAATAAATATATAAATACAGAATTACCAGTAATAATTGATGCTGCATCTTTAAAGAATGTAAAAATGTATCAAAAATTCGGATTTAAAGTCATTAAAAAAGAAGAATCCCTAGGGTTTTCCATGTACTTTTTAAGACTCAATTAATTCCTTTAAAATCATTTAATGGTATAAAAAAAGTCCGGATAACTACATCCGGACTTTTTTTATTTAGTTAAGAAGTGTTTCAAACTTCATATTATTAAATTGTAATACACGTAATGCTTTAGAATAACTAAGAAGAAAATCTACTGTTTCTTTCTTAGGGTTCAAGTTTAATTGTTCCTTTTCAGGATGCTTAGAGTAAAGTTTTGCCATTTAAAATGTGTTTGTTATTCCCTAAAAACGTAACAAACTTTATATTATTGTTAATTTGTCAAAATAATATTATGCTTATCAATAATTTTTCGCATATTAATTAAAGCATAACGCATTCTCCCCAAAGCGGTATTTATGCTTACACCCGTTTTTTCAGAAATTTCTTTAAAACTCATATCATTATACATACGCATTACCAAAACCTCTTTTTGATCTTCTGGAAGCTCATTCATAACGCGTCTAACATCATGTTCTACTTGTTCCTTAATTAGTGTTTTTTCAGCATCTAAAGCGCTATCACTAAGTACAGAAAAAATGCTAAACTCACCAGTATTACTAAATTTAGGCATTCTATTACTTTTTCTAAAATGATCAATAACTAAGTTGTGCGATATACGCATAACCCAAGGTAAAAACTTACCTTCTTCGTTATAAGAACCTTTTTTTAATGTTCGTATTACTTTAATAAAAGTATCTTGAAAAATGTCTTCCGCAATATCTTTATCATATACCTTAGAGTATATAAAACTGTAAATTCGCTGTTTGTGTCTAGTAATTAAAATTCCTAGTGCGCCTTCATCTCCTTTAATGTAGTTACTAACAAGAGTAGCGTCGGTTATAAGTTCTTTTTGCATAATGATTACTTTTTCGCATAGAAGGAAGCCTTCTAATACTTGGGGTTAAAATTTAAAAAGTAATGTTATGCTATAAGCTAGTATTTTGTTATATATGTTAGTATGAGTCAAATATAACAAGAATCATTCCTAAAAAACAAAAAATAAATACTTTTTTTAACATTTTATTACACAATAATCTATTTTTTAAGCTGAACTAGTTGTAGTATCTTTGCAGAATTATTCTTTTAAAAGCTTATGAACACTAATATTTCGGAAGTAAATCCTAAAAAAAACATCATTATAAAAGGTGCAAAATTGCATAACCTTAAAAATATAGATGTCGTAATACCAAGAAACAAATTAGTAGTAATTACCGGTTTATCTGGTTCTGGAAAATCTAGTTTAGCCTTTGATACCTTATATGCAGAAGGACAAAGACGATATGTAGAAAGCTTATCTAGTTATGCAAGACAGTTTTTAGGAAGATTAAATAAACCCAAAGTAGATTACATTAAAGGGATTGCTCCAGCAATTGCTATCGAGCAAAAAGTAAATTCTACAAATCCGCGTTCTACCGTTGGTACGAGTACAGAAATTTACGATTACCTAAAGCTTTTATTTGCTAGAATAGGAAAAACATACTCTCCTAAATCCGGCAGAGAAGTAAAAAAAGATACCGTTGCAGATGTCATTAAATATGTAAGATCTTTTGCGGAAGGAGAAAAACTATTGCTCCTCGCTCCTATTCATTTAGAAGAAGGAAGAGAATTACAAGACAAACTGAAAGTTCTAAATCAGCAAGGATATGCCCGAATTAAAGTTAAAGAGGATATAATTCGCTTAGACGAAACCCAGGATATTAAAGCGAATGTAAAAGATATCTTTTTGGTGGTAGATCGAATTATCACAAAAGATGATGAAGATTTTTATAACCGACTAGCAGATGCAACTCAAACTGCTTTTTTTGAAGGAAAAGGAGAATGTTACATAGAAACTTTAAGCGATAATAAACAACAGCACTTTAGTAATAAATTTGAATTAGACGGCATTTTGTTTTTAGAACCAAATGTGCATTTATTCAGTTTTAATAACCCGTATGGAGCTTGCCCTAAATGTGAAGGTTATGGTGATGTTATTGGAATAGATGACGATTTAGTAATTCCTAATACGGCACTTTCGGTGTATGAGAATGCTATTTTTCCTTGGCGAGGAGAAAGCATGAGTTGGTATAAAGATCAATTGGTGAATAATTCGCATCATTATAATTTTCCTATTCATAAACCTTATTTTGAGTTAAGCGCAGAACAAAAGCAATTAATTTGGACGGGGAACCAATATTTTGAAGGTCTAAATAATTTCTTTGCCGAATTAGAAAGCAAAGCATACAAAATACAAAACCGAGTAATGTTATCGCGTTACCGAGGAAAAACAAAATGTAAAGTTTGTAATGGGAAACGTTTACGTGTCGAAGCTAATTATATTAAAATTGGTGGAGCAACGATTACCGATTTGGTAGAAATGCCATTAAATAAATTGGCTATTTTCTTTCAACAATTAGAGTTAAATGATAATGATATAACCATTGCAAAACGACTTTTAAAAGAAATAAACAACCGACTTTCCTTTTTATCTAACGTAGGTTTAGACTATTTAACTTTAAACCGAAAATCAAATTCCCTTTCTGGAGGAGAAAGTCAGCGAATAAACCTTGCGACCTCTTTAGGTAGTAGCTTGGTAGGTTCTATGTATATATTAGATGAACCAAGTATTGGTCTGCACCCTAAAGATACAGAACGTTTGATTGTTGTTCTAAAAGCACTTCGTGATTTAGGAAATACAGTAATTGTGGTAGAGCATGATGAAGACATCATGAAAGAAGCAGACGAAATTATTGATATTGGTCCAGAAGCTGGAACTTTAGGTGGTCACGTTGTTGCAACCGGAACTTTTAAAGACATTTTAGCTTCTAATTCACTAACTGCCCAATATTTAAATGAAACGCTAAAAATTGAAGTTCCTAAAAAACGAAGAACCTCAAAATATGCTGTAGAAGTTGTTGGAGCGAGAGAAAATAATCTTAAAAATATACATGTTACTTTTCCTTTAGGAATGTTAACCGTGGTTACTGGAGTTTCCGGAAGTGGAAAAAGTACACTTGTCAAGAAAATTTTGTTTCCTGCTATACAAAAACACTTAACTGGTTTTGGGGATAAACCCGGACAGTTTACCGAGTTAAGAGGAAACTACTCCAATGTAAAACACATTGAGTTTATAGACCAGAATCCAATTGGTCGTTCTTCACGTTCTAATCCTGTGACCTATGTAAAAGCTTATGATGATATTCGTGCTTTGTATGCAAGTCAGAAATTAAGTAAGATTCGTAATTATGCAGCCAAACATTTTAGTTTTAATGTCGATGGAGGACGATGTGAAACCTGTAAAGGAGAAGGTCAAGTAACTATTGAAATGCAGTTTATGGCAGACGTACATTTAGAATGCGAAACCTGTAAAGGAAAGCGTTTTAAAAAGGAAGTCTTAGAAGTAACCTTTGCGAACAAAAACATAGACGATATTTTAAATCTTACTATTGATGATGCAATTGCTTTTTTTGCAGCACATGAACAAACTAAGATTCAAGGAAAACTACAACCTTTACAAGACGTAGGTTTAGGGTATGTTACTTTAGGACAAAGCTCTTCTACCCTTTCTGGTGGAGAAGCACAACGTATTAAGCTTGCAACCTTTTTAGGAAAAGGTTCCAGACAAGAAAAAGCGCTCTTTATTTTTGATGAACCAACCACAGGATTACACTTTCATGATATACAAAAGCTTTTAAAATCCTTTTATGCTTTAATTGAAAAAGGACATTCTATTATTGTGGTAGAACATAATATAGAACTGATTAAATGTGCAGATCATATTATCGATTTAGGTCCGGAAGGTGGAGAAACTGGAGGAAAACTAGTAGCTGTTGGAACACCCGAAGAAATTGTAAAAGTAAAAGCTTCCATTACTGGGAAGTATTTAAAGGACAAATTATAATATAATTGTCATTAAGAGGAACTTCCCATAATTGGTAATTTTATGCTTATAAAAGAGAAGTTTCCTTCTCTCACTTTTTGTTATTCCTTTGTACTATAAAATCTAATACAACAAAATGGCAAACACAAGTACAATACTTCCAGCAATAGAAACTACTGGGAAAAACAGCAAGGTGACTAAACTTGTTTTCAAATAACTTTTAAACCATCCTTGTTTGTAAAAGCGTTTTATAGCTACAAAAAGATAAATAAAAGTAGAGAATACAATCAGGCAATCTATCCAATTTGGAATGTCTACAATATAATTCACTCCTACAATCAGACTAAAAACAGTAAACAAGAAAGCAAAATAATAAAAACTGAATACCAAATGGTGTGAATATCGTCCGCTCTTTCTGAAAAACAGTTTCAGTAGTAAAGCAAAAATTGGTAAAATAAAGAACATAGCAATAGACATGGTATCAAAAAAAGATTGAAATATGCCTCCAGCTTTTCGTTGTTTATAAAACTTTAATCCTTGCGAAAGAAAGCGTTGTGAGAACCTTCCGCTAGCACCTTCTACTCCCATCTCCTTATAAATTAATTTATTAGGAGCATCTACTGCTATTAAAGAATCCAACTTTTTAGTATAATCAAAAGAAAAATCTACAGCTCTAAAACCTTCACTCGAAACAATAGAATCTATTTGCTTCTCTGAAAAACCAGTGTATATCTTATTCGCTTCTAAAACTTCTCTAACTTCTATTCTATCTATTGAGTCTTGCTTTATCCTATTGGTTAGTTTTACTCCATTAATAGAATCTGTTACTCGATTTCCTGTATTGGTGTTTATTACTTCATTTCCTTTAAATACCTTTCCTATTTGGGAATCAAGTTGATTAGACCAATTGTCAATTCGAAAAGAATTCAAAAAGAAAAAAACGATAGCCACAAACAAATACATTTGTGCTGGATGTAAATACAGTAAGCGCTTACCTTCAATAAATTTCTCCGCTAAATAACCTGGTTTAAATAGTAGCGGAAAAAAGCTTTTGAAAAAACGAGCATCAAAAGAAAAATAGTTACTTATCGTATTGTAAAATAAAACACCAAGAGTTAATTCATCTTTATCTTTTTGTCCGCAATGTGGACAAAATTCATAGGCTTCATCAAAAGGTTTTTCGCAATTCTTACAATCTTTTAATTGTACAGACATGGTATTTGGTTGGTTTGTATAAAAATAGAAAAAAGAAAGGACAAAAATACCTAATTCAAAATGCTGACTATCAATAAAATACATTTTTGGCACGACAATTGAAACTTACAAAACAAATAGCGTACGCCGAAAAGCTAAATGAGTAGGCATAATCTAATACCTAAATACTATGAAAAAATTAGTACTATTATTTACAGGAATGTTAATCACATTAACAACTGTAACAGCAGCAGAAAAAAATACTGCAACACAAAAACAAGGTGAAGATTTAAATATTTCACGCTACAGTTTTGCACAACCAATTCAATTTGTAGAACGTGGCGTGGAGTTCCTAATTTTTCCTGACGGAAGTTTCGATTTTAATACCAATCTAGACTATACACAAGGTGACAATTATTACAGAACAACAAATACACGTGTGAACACAAATACTAGAACTAGCACTAGAACAAGATCTGTCAATACTACTTTTGGAGCTCCAGGAACTAGAGTAACCTATGCAACATCAAATATACCAAGAGGAGGCGTTATTATAACACATGATAGAGATGGAAAAGTGAGAAGAATTGGAAATGTATTTGTTAACTATAACAGAGAAGGACAAGTAAAACGTTTGGGCTCTGTGTACATTAATTATAACAGATATGGCATGTTAGATCAAGTTGGTGGTTTATATATTAGATATGATAGAAGCGGAAACGTAATAGCAATAAATGGGCATGTAAACTATAGCAACCAAGGTTGTGGTGTTTGTGGAATGCACTCTTGTTCTATTCATCATTTTGATAGCCATAATGATTGGGATAATGATCACAACAATTATAACAACGATGATTTTTACTACTACAAAAAAGAGGGTAAAACCGTTAAGCAGAAAAAACTTAAAAAATTAAAAAAAGCAAAGCGTTAGAAATAACCTTTATAAAATAATAACGAAAACCTCACGAGACAGTCTCCCAAAGCGACTTCGTGAGGTTTTTATGTTTCCTATAACTATCAACACTTGTTAATAATTAATTCCTTCCATAAAGATATTTCATTTTTACAAGAATAGAATATCATTTACATTTGAAAGTAATCCAAAACTCCTAACCACAAATGCGTATCGAATACGATATTAAACTCGGTTTTAAAGATGTAATGATAAGACCAAAACGTTCTACTTTAAAGAGCAGGTCACAAGTATCTTTACAACAAGAATTTAAATTTTTAAATAGTAAAATCACATGGAAAGGCATTCCAATTATGGCTGCCAACATGGACACCGTTGGCACCTTTGAAATGGCTTTAGCATTAAGCGAAAAAGGACTATTTACAGCAATACATAAGCACTACTCTATTGCCGAATGGGAAAATTTTTCTAAGAATTCTCCGGAAGGTATTGAAAATTATATTGCAATTAGTACGGGAACAGGACAAAAGGATGCCGAAAAGCTCGCTTCTATTTTTAAAGTGAATCCGAATTATAAATTTATTTGTATTGATGTTGCTAATGGTTACTCAGAACATTTTGTAGATTTTGTAAAAAGAACAAGAACTCAATATCCTAACAAAGTAATAATTGCAGGAAATGTAGTTACTGGTGAAATGGTTGAAGAATTATTACTCTCTGGAGCGGACATTATAAAAGTAGGTATTGGTCCGGGAAGCGTTTGTACCACACGTGTAAAAACAGGTGTTGGCTATCCGCAACTATCTGCAATTATTGAATGTGCAGATGCAGCGCATGGTTTAGGAGGTCATATTATTAGTGATGGTGGTTGCACAACTCCAGGAGATATAGCAAAAGCTTTTGGTGCTGGTGCAGATTTTGTAATGCTGGGCGGTATGCTTGCTGGTCATGAAGAATCTGGAGGCGAAAGCATAACTGAAAACGGAAAACAATACAAGCAATTTTATGGTATGAGTTCTAATACTGCTATGGAAAAACATGTTGGTGGTGTTGCAGAATATAGAGCTAGCGAAGGTAAAACCGTTAAAGTCTTATTTAAAGGAAAAGTAGAAAACACTTTACTAGATATTCTTGGTGGTTTACGAAGTACTTGCACTTATGTTGGTGCATCTCGTTTAAAAGAACTTACCAAAAGAACTACTTTTATTCGTGTTGCCGAGCAAGAGAATCAAGTTTATACTAAAGAATAAACAGGGACACCAAAATAAATAAACGTACCTTTGCAACTTATAAAAAAATGGCATATATAATTTGTCATTTAACAATTACTATATGTCATTTAAATCTTTAGGCTTATCAGAAGCCTTATTGAAAGCAATCCAGAAAAAAGGATATACTACTCCAAGTCCAATTCAACAAAAAGCAATTCCTCCAATTTTATTAGGAGCAGATGTTTTAGCTTCGGCACAAACAGGAACAGGAAAAACTGCAGGTTTCACCTTGCCTTTATTACATTTACTTTCCGAAAATCCGAAAGAAAAATATAGACCAATACGTGCTTTAATATTAACGCCAACACGTGAATTAGCTGCACAAGTGTATGCTAACGTTAAAGAATATAGTGAGTTTTTAGACATCCGAAGCGCTGTTATTTTTGGTGGAGTAAACCAAAAACCACAAGCTGCAACCATACGTCAAGGTGTTGATGTTTTAGTCGCAACTCCAGGTCGTTTATTAGATTTAGAAAACCAAGGCTTACTATCTTTAAAACGTGTTGAAATATTTGTTTTAGATGAAGCAGATAGAATGCTAGACATGGGATTTTTAAGAGATATCGAGCGTGTAATGAAGTTAATGCCAGCTAAAAGACAGAATTTAATGTTTTCAGCTACGTTTTCTAAAGACATTAAAAAACTTGCTAATGGTATTCTAAAAGACCCTATTCAAGTAGAAGCTACTCCAGAAAACACAACAGTGGATGCTATTAACCAAAAGGTATATCGTGTAGCAAAAGCTAAAAAAACAGCTTTACTTTTAAAGCTTATTATTGATGGACAATGGAATCAAGTTTTAGTTTTTACACGAACAAAACATGGTGCCAATAATTTGACTAAGAAATTAGTAGGAGCAAATATTCCTGCAGCTGCCATTCATGGAAATAAAAGTCAAGGAGCTAGAACCAAAGCATTAGCGGGTTTTAAAAACGGAAAAGTAAATGTACTAGTAGCTACAGATATTGCTGCAAGAGGATTAGATATTCCGTTACTTCCGCATGTTGTAAATTTTGAGTTACCAAATATATCCGAAGATTACGTGCATAGAATTGGTAGAACTGGTCGTGCTGGAGCTAAAGGAGAAGCATTATCTTTAGTATGTACGGAAGAACTTGGTTATTTAAGAGATATTCAAAAATTAGTTGGAATGAAAATTCCTTCGGAAACATTAGAAGGTTTTGAACCAGATCCGAATGAACCAACAGAACCAGCAAAACAAGGTCAAGGGAGAGGAAGAAACTCTGGAGGAGGAAATTCTAATTCTAGAGGAAAAGGAAAAGCTTCTTCTAACAAAGCAACGAATAACTCGAATAGAAATAAAAGTGGAAATTCTAGACGTACCAGAAATTCATAAAAATGACAGAAGCTTTAAGAGATAAAATAATTAAAGTCTGTACTTTAAAAATTCAGCAAAAAGGCGAAAATGTAGGTTTATCATTTTACGCCTTTTTCGCGAACAAAAATGAAAATCCTGAATTACTAATGGAAGCTGCCACTTGGTGGATTATGACACAAAAGTTAGACCATTTTGAAAAAGCGGTTAAGATTAAGGCTTTAGTCGAATAGTTACTTATTGTTACGTCAAACACGCAAAACAAAGAAATATGAATAAAACAAGAATTATAGGATTAGTACTATTAGTTATCGGAATTATTATTCAGTTCACTTTAGAAAATGATGCTACTGATTTTGTTTCTGGCGTTTTAATTGGTATCGGAATTGGATTAGTAATTACGGGAAAAGTTAGCAAACCAGCCTTATAACAGAATTCATTATGAATACACAACCTAACAACCCTTTACATGGTGTCAAACTAGAGCAAATTATAAACGAATTGGTTGCTCATTATGGTTGGGAATATTTAGGCTATACCATAAAAATTAGATGTTTTACAGAGGATCCTTCTGTAAAATCTAGTTTAAAGTTTTTAAGACGTACGCCTTGGGCTAGAACCAAAGTGGAGAATTTGTATTTAAAAATGCTTTCTAAAAAGCGTAATTAATAGTACATAACAAACACCGCATTCTTCTATTTCATTTAAAAAACAAACTAAAAGTAGCGCAGGTATCACAAAGTTAGTACCCGCTCCTCTCTTTAGCTAAAGAGAGGTGGATTTTCTTTAGAAAATCCGGAGAGTTTGACCTAAAATGCGAAGCTATTTTATAAATAACAATTATTTATCTGCGTCCGCAAACACATCATTTTTTGCCAATCGCAATTTCTTAACTTCCATCTTTTTAAGCATCCATTCCGGATAGTTAGAAGCATCTTCCGCTTCAAAAATTCGAAGTTCTTGTGTAGTATCTTCTTGTAATAAATCGTCTTGTTGGCAACCCAAAATAGTCGCTGCTGTTTGCACACCTGAATAACCTGCTCCAGTTACTCCATGTGCTGCAATAGATGCACCACACATGTATAAATTTTCTATTTCACTTTTTGGTTTATAAGAGAAAGGCCCAATATGTCGTAGGCTTTTTTCTGTTCCGTAAACACTTCCTTCGGTAGAATTAATATAATACTCATTGGTCATTGGTGTTCCCAAATCTTGGTGTACAATTTTTGGAGTAATACCAGGAAGCACTTTTTCTAAAGTGACTAAAAACTTCTGAATAATTTGTTCTTTAAATGCTACGTATTCTGAGGAGCGTTCTACATCTTCATTTTTAAATGCTTCAAAAGCATCATAATGAATATAGGTTATAGCTTCAATAGTGTGGTAACGTCCATCAAAACTGATAGGATCTTTTAAGGAAGTACAGCTTATAAACATTCCTGAAAACTCTTCGCCATCCAGAATGTTTTTTTTCTGCATATCTGCATAAGAATCATCCATATTCTGGTTTGGTATTCTCCAAATATTTCCAGAATCTAAACCTGCTTTTTTTACATCCATATCTACGGTTAAAAACAGCATTAATGAAGTACAAGAATACGTCGTCTTATTTAATTTCTTTAAAAGTTTAGTACTTAAATGTTCTTTACCAATAAGATTAAGGTAAGTGATTCCTGGATCGGCATTTGATATCACGCGATCTGCATATATCTTTTCTCCGGAAGCTAATTCGACACCAACCGCTTTTTTGTTTTTTTCACCTTCTTCTAACAAAATACGTTTTACCGAAGTGCTTGTTTGAATTTTTCCATCAAAGGACTTTATTTTATTGGTCATTGCTTTTACTAAAGCGCCACCTCCACCCATTGGATAAAATCCGCCTTCTGCATAATGACACATAATGGCTGCATGCATGATAAAGCTAGCTTTTCCTGGAGGTAATCCGTGGTTACCAAACTGAATGTTTAAAATATTTTGTAGTAGCGGATCTTTCACATGCCAATTAATGACACGTTTTAGTGTAAATGGAGAATATTTCCCCATGTGTTTGGTACGGAAAGGAATGGTTAACTGTTGCCATAAACCTTTTACTTTTGGAATTAGCTGTAGTTGTCTACCTACATTACGAATCAACTTTAAGTACTTGATGATTCCTTTTTTTTCGTATGGAAAACGGGCAATTAGATCTTGCTCAAATTCTTCCCAATTTGCATTATAGTTGAAGCGTTCTTCGCCAATCCAACAATGATCAAATCCTTTCGGATTCATTCTATAAAAACCGATATCGTTTGCAATACCTAAACCGGAATATAATTGATTGGAGGATTCTCCCGGACTCATTAAACCTACATAGTGGACACCTGGCGTAAATCTGTAGCCATTTAAGTAGAAACTGTGACACCAACCACCAGGAACATCGTGTTGCTCTAGGACTAAAACTTTTTGTCCTGCACGTGCTAAACAAATAGCAGATGTTAAGCCTCCAACTCCGGAGCCTATAATAATAGTATCGTAATTATTTTTATTTACTTTTTCTGAGGAAGAATCATTTTTCATGCGTTACAAGATAATTCTAATTTTTGAAAATTCTTATAACATAATTCCTTTTATTAATAATTCTGCAGTAGCAGGATTTGTAGCTAAGGGAACGTCATGTACATCACATAAACGCATTAACATAAGTACGTCTGGTTCATGTGGATGTTTTTCTAAAGGATCTCTAAAAAACAAAACCATATCACATTTACCTTCTGCAACTCTAGCAGCAATTTGTGCATCTCCACCAAGAGGACCTGAAAGTAATCTAGTAACTTCAAAACCAGCTTTTTTTACTTTTTTCCCAGTAGTACCTGTAGAAATTAAAGAAATTTGTTTTTGAAGTAAGACAGATTTATGTTCGTTTAGAAACTGAACCATTTCTGCTTTTTTTCCATCATGAGCTATAATAGCAATCTCCATTAATTTATATGATTTACATGATATTTAAGTAAACCTTCAATGGGTCTTCTTTCAAAATTACCAACCGTAAAACCTAATTCTTTTGCAACTTCTTTTATTTCATCTTGAGAAAAATAAGCAATAGAACCTGCAAAATGCACGGGAACCTTTGGTAATACCTCTTTAAACTGAAATATCATATTTTTAGCAAATACGCGAATTCCTGATTTAATTAAGTCTGTAATATATTTAGACTCTTTATTTAAAAACATAAACTCTGCAAAAGCTGCCAAATATGCATTTGGATTTGGTTGCTTATACAGATTGTATTTTATGTAATCGGATTCCACATTATATTTACCTGCAAAAGCCACTCTTAAATCTTCTGGCATGTGACCAAAATAATAATCGCGAATTAACTGTTTGCCATAATAGTTTCCAGAAGCATCATCCATAAGCGTATAGCCTAAAGAATTTACACGTTGGTGTAATTTGTCCCCATCAAAATAACTACAATTAGAACCGGTTCCTAAAATACAAACAACAGCAGCTTCGTCTTTACTATTTAAAGTTGCTCTTACTGCAGCCATAGTATCTTCTTGCACTTCTACCGTTGCTTTTTTGAAAATAGATTCTAGAACACCTTTTAAAAGCATTTTTGGTTTTTCTGTACCACAACCTGCTCCATAAAAGAAAATATGTGTTACATCTTTCTTATGTTGCATAAGAATGTCGTTACTCTTTATGGTTTTCTTTAGTTTTTTTTCGGTAAGAATTGCTGGGTTTAAGCCCTTCGTTCTTACTTTTTCAAAACATTGGTTTCCTTTTTCGTCTACTGCAATCCAATCGCATTTTGTAGAACCACTATCCACTATTAATATCATAAGCTAAAAGTAAAAAAAAAGCTGTTCATAATCTATGAACAGCTTTTTATTTTTTGAATTAAAGTGAATTAACGTGTAATGCTAAGTCTACTAATTTGTTAGAATATCCAAATTCATTATCATACCATGAAATTAATTTGAAGAAGCCTGGGTTTAATTCGATAGAAGCTTCCGAATCAAAAATACTAGTTCTGTCATCACTTACAAAATCTTGAGAAACTACCATTTCATCCGTATATCCTAAAACACCTTTCATTTCTCCTTCCGAAGCTTTTTTCATAGCTGCTTTAATTTCTGCTAAAGAAGTATTCTTTTTTGTTTTCACTGTTAAATCTACAACAGATACATCTACCGTTGGTACTCTAAAAGCCATTCCTGTGATTTTTCCGTCTAATTCTGGAATTACTTTCCCTACTGCTTTTGCTGCTCCTGTAGAAGTTGGTATAATATTGTTCATTGCAGAACGACCTAATCTATAGTTTTTTCTAGATGGTGCATCTACAGTAAATTGTGTAGAAGTAGCTGCATGAATAGTTGTCATTAAAGCTTCTTCAATACCAAAGTTATCTTCCATTACTTTTGCAATTGGTGCTAAACAGTTAGTAGTACAAGATGCGTTAGATACAATTTTATCTGAAGCTGTTACATCTTTATGATTTACTCCCATTACAAACATTGGAGCATCTTTACTTGGTGCAGAAATAACTACTTTTTTAGCTCCTGCTTGAATATGGTAATCTGCTGTTTCTAAAGTGGTAAAAATACCTGTACATTCCGCAACTACATCTACTCCTGCAGCATCCCATTTTAAATTTTTAGGATCTCTTTCTGCTGTAATACGAATTGTTTTTCCGTCTACAACAAGGTTTCCGTCTTTTACTTCAATAGTACCATCAAATTTACCGTGTACAGAATCATATTCTAATAAGTATGCTAAATGATCTACGTCTAGCAAATCGTTTATTGCTACTACTTCTACATTTTCTCTTTTAACAGTTGCACGAAAAACGATTCTTCCTATTCTTCCAAATCCGTTAATTCCTAATTTTAATGTTGACATAATTTATTTAATGGTATTATGTGGTCTTTTAGTAGACACACGTTTAATTGATATTTAATTTTATACTGACATGATATCTGATACTCTCAGGAGTTCCATGTTAATTTTTGATTTTCCTTTTACTGCTTGGTCAAATGGCGTTAAATCTATAACATCATTTTGAAGGCCAACCATGTAATTACTTTCACCTTCTAGTAAGCTTTCTACTGCTTTCACTCCCATTCTACTTGCTAAAACGCGATCAAAGCAAGAAGGTGCTCCACCACGTTGCATATGTCCTAAAACAGAAACGCGAACTTCATATTCAGTCATGTTTTCTTCGACGTAGTCTTTCAGTTCGAAAACACTTTTCCCTATTTTATCGCCTTCGGCAACCACCACAATACTGGAAGATTTTCCAGATGCTTTACTTCGTCTTAAAGATTCTAGAAGTCTATCTAAACCTAAGTCTTCTTCCGGAATTAAAATTTCTTCCGCTCCAGCGCCAATACCTACATTTAAGGCAATATGCCCAACATCACGCCCCATTACTTCTACAAAGAATAAGCGGTTGTGTGAACTTGCTGTATCCCTAATTTTATCGATTACTTCTACTACCGTATTTAATGCCGTATCATAGCCTAAAGTATGTGTGGTACCAAAAATATCATTATCGATAGTTCCTGGAATACCCATTACTGGGAAATTAAATTCTTGATTGAAGATCATTGCTCCCGTAAAACTACCATCTCCACCAATGACAACAAAAGCATCAATACCAGCTTTTACTAATTGCTCGTGTGCTTTTGCTCTTCCTTCTTTAGTTCTAAATTCTTTAGATCGTGCAGATTTTAAAATAGTTCCTCCTTTATTAATAATGCCTTTTACACTACGTGCATTCATATCAATAAAATCGCCTTCAATCATACCTTCATATCCTCTATAAATACCGAAGCATTCTATATTATGATAAGCACATGCTCTTACTACAGACCGTATTGCAGCATTCATTCCTGGAGAATCTCCTCCAGAGGTCATAACACCAATTCTTTTTATGGTTTTTGCCATTATTTTTCATCTATTATTTAGTAAAGCTAATAAAGAAATTTAACAAAAAAGGAAGCTTTCGTGATAATTTAACACAATGTTGAAACTATAACGTTTTAGTTGATAAATTAAATGTGAAGTATTGTGTTTTTAGAAGTAAAATCTAATAAAAAAGTTAATTTAGGGAGTCTTTTTTCTTTTTGAAACCAACATAATTTGGTAAAGCATTTGCTTCTTTTTGTTTGGCCTCTTCTTCCTCTTTTTCTTCGTTTATTTTCTTCTTTCCTTTAAAGATAATTTGAAGAAGTTCGGAGAAAGTATCAAAATCTACATTATACGCAATACCAAGTCCTTGTGTGTATCCAATTTCTTCACCAAAGTTTCTAATACTATTTTCTCTATTAAAAACGTTCGCCGTAAATGTGCCTTCTTCATTTAGAAGAAAATCTATTTGCACATCTCCAGCCACTGCTGTTTGGCTAATACCACCAATTGGTACACCAACTTTACCGTTTATACGAATACGGTCGCTAATATTGGTTTGAAGGGTTACTCCTAGCCTATCATCCGATTGATAATCTGGTGTGTTTTCACCAAGTTCTACATTTAAACCGACTTGCAGTTTATTATCTCCATCAGAAAGTAAACCATTTATAATACCGTTAATTCGTTCTTCAATGGTTCCATTTACATTAAGTTCGCTTAAACTACTAGAGAAGGATCCTGTTGCTAACAAATAAATAGCTTGATTACTTCTATCATCTTTAGATTCTAATCTATAGTCTAACTCCGATTTTACTGTAGAACTTAAATTAGGAAACTCGAAATTATAGTCTGGTTCGGGTTTTTCTAGTTCGCCCGTTAATGCTATTTTTAAAATAACAGGAATACGTCTGTTTATTGGGGAATCTAATAAAGGAGATGGATTTGCTTGTGTTTTATAAATAGCTTCTATATCGATTCTTGCTTTTAGTGGCGATCCATCCCAGGCAAGTGTACCACCAGGAACTACGGTAAAATCTTTTTGTATAATTCCGCCATATCGAAATTTATAGGTTCCGTCGAATACAGAAAAATCCCCATACATATTAAATTTACCATTGGTATTAATTTCTACTAGCAAACCACCTTCACCACGACCTCTAATGGTACTTCCACTTTCTTTGTCCATTACAATTTCAATTTCTGCATCTTGTGTTACATCTAAATCGAAATCTAATTCTAATCCTGAAATATCATTTGTGGTTATATCTTTCCCTTCTAATTTCGCTTGTTTTTCTTCCGGAGAAAGGAAATGTATATAGGAGTTATCTCCAAAGGACTCATTATCTGTTAACGGAATTACAAAGACAGTTCCTTTTTTGGTTGCTCCAATTACGTTTATTCTTAATTGGTTTGCTGGACCAGAAATTTTTGCAGTACCACCAATAAATCCTGTTCCGTAATATAATCGGTCTTCATCTTCTGTAGTATTTAAAACCAGCAGCCTGTCTGTTTCCAAATTTAAATTCATACTCCAATCTCCAAAGTTTACATGACTTAATCTTCCGTCTAAAACCGCTTTTGTATTATAAACGGTATCTGTTATATCTATATTATTAAATCTAAAGGTCTGGTTATTTAAAGTGACCGAAGATTTATCGGCAAAACTATAGTCTACATTTAATTCAGGAATCCCTAAACCTCCTTTATCTAAAGCTAATTGACCATCTATACTTGGTTTGGTTAAGTCTCCAGACACTTGTACTCTTCCTGTTGCTAAACCTCTAACATCTCTTAAAACTTCCTCTAGAAAAGGGTTTAATGGTTGTAAATTAAATTGATTAAAAATTAATGCTACATCTATATTGGAGGATCCTGAGGATACATCTATATCACCAATAGCGCTAAAAGATTTTTTTACATCGTCTTTAATGCTTGCATTTATAGTGTAATTGGTTAGCGACTGGTTTCCTTTTATATTGGCATCAAAAGAGCCTAAAATTAAATCGTTTACTTCTAAATCATCAATAGTTATAGTAGATTCCGGTAGGTAGTTTCCATTTTTTTGTACTAAATCTAGCTTACCATTTACTAATCCTTTTAAACTTAAATCATTAATATCTGGCGTTATTTTGTCTAAAAATACATTCTTAAAATTCAGTTTTAAATCTTTATTATTTTGGCCATTTATTATTCCGGAAAGTCGAATTTCTTCATCATTATGGTTCAGCACAAATTGATCGAGCTGGAAGTTTTCAAAATTAGGATCAAAAGTTACTTTATTGAAATTATCTCTATTTTCATTAATGTACCATTTGTTTCCTTTAAAAGTTACATCCGATTTTTTAAAACCTACGATAGATTGATTTGCTTCGTTTTTAGTATGATAGAAACTTAGGTCGTATAAATCGTTATTTGTTTTTCCTCCTTTAAATTCGGAACGCATAAAAAGCGTATCATTAATAGTTACATTAATGAGGTTAAACTTTGAAATATTATATATATCTGTATGCAAACTATCTACTTCTACATAGGTATTAAATAACGGATTTTTATTATCTACTTGCAGTTCAATAGCATTTGCAAAGTAATCCAGCCATTCTATTTTAGGCGATTTAAAAGTAAGTTTAAATTCTTTTTCGTCGCTTTCTACTCTTCCTTTTACAAAGGTATTTTTACCGAGTTTTAATTCTGGCAAGAAAACCTCTATAATCTTATTATAAATCTTAAAGTTAAAGTCTATGTATTGATTTGTAGAAACCTCGTAAGGACTATATTTAGTATACAAACTACCAATAGCATTAATAAAGAGTTCGTCTATATCATCTACAAGAAAGACGCCACTCATTTGTCCTTCAATAATATCGGGAGAGTTTACATTTATATATCTCACCGTATCTTGAAAGGAAGATTCTACAGAAAAATCATCAAAGAAATACTCATCGTTTTCATTTTGATAATAGGTTTTATTAAATTGTATACTTCCAACGGCATTGTCTAAGGTTGTACCTTCCATTTTCATATCTACAATTCCCTTAAACACCGACATACTGTCTTTTTTAATAAAGTTTAGCGCTTTAAGATTTGCATAATCGACATTGGCTACAAAATCAAACTTGTTAATTTCTTGCGAAAAATCGGCTAAACCATTAAATTTAAGCTTTAAGTTTTTGTCTTGTGAATCTACTTTACCATTAAATACCTTATCTTTTAAATTACCAGAAATAAGAATGTTTTGATATATGTATTCGTTATAATTTATAGAATAAATATCTCCTTCTACTTGTGTATTTAGGTTTTCTTTTGTGAAACCTTTTCCATCTACATCTAAATTTAAGGAAGCTTTTTTTAAGTTAGGATCATTCAAAAAAGCACCAATATCAAAATCATCGAAAATAATGTTTCCCTTATAGGTAGCATTATCGATGTCATTTATTTTTTTCATTTCTAAATTAGAAACCAAATAACCTAAATCGGTATCTATTTTAAGATCTGCTTTTATTGTAGACGTTGTAATATAGGTTGTCCCTTTAATATTAAAATTTCCTAGTTTATCAAAAACCGAAGGAATAGCTTCACCAAGCACATTTGGTAATAATGCTTTTAAGGACTTATAATTAGAAGAAAGGTTTTCAAATTTTCCGTCCATAGAAAAATTATCATCTGCAGCATTAAATAAATTTTTAAAATTTATATCACCATAAATTTTTGTTCTGGAATTTGTAGTTAGATTTAAATTATCAACATTCAAATCATTTAATGTTCCAGAAATTTTCGCATTAAAATCTGCTCGTTGACCAATACCAAATTCATTATAAAACGCGTTTAATTCATCTAAAGCTACACTAGCCTTTGTAAAATTAGCATCTACATTTACTTTGTTGGTAAAGTCAGAAAAATCTTCTCTTTTATACGAAAACTTCAAATCCCCTTGTAAAGAAGAGTTTGTTGTTTTCAGTTTTAAATTAGCAAGCGTGATATCTTCCAGCGTATATGTAAAATCTGAAGAGAGGTTTTTCATCACTAAACCACGACTATCCTTAAATACAAGTGTATTTATTCTAGTACTTACATTTGGTCCATTAATTAAAAAATTAGTAGCATTAATATCAATGGCACTAAATTCTAAAATTTTTGGGGTTTCTTTATTTTCATCAATAAGCCGAAACGTACCGTCATAAATAGAAATATCACTAGAAGACATTAAAAAGGTATTTTCCTTTTTTCTTGGATTATCTTCATCAAAACGGGCAACAAAAACATCAAGGTTTGTGTTTTCTTCCCCTTTATAGGTTTTAATATTAAAAATCAAACCTTCTAAATCTATATCTCCAAAAGCAAGTTTACTATTGATAAGATTATTAAAATTTAAAATAGAAGTATTCAATTCTACGGCGCTAATAAGTGTATCTTTTTTATAATCTCGTATCAGAATTTCTTTAAGTTCCACATCCCCATTAAATTGGAGACCTACTCTATTAATGTTAATATTTGTGCCGTATTCCGTATTTAACCAATTGGTAGCAATTTTACCAAGTCTAGTTTGCACTGCAGGAATAGAAAGTACCAACACCAATATGATGAAAAGCAGTAGCAAGACTGCTACAATTTTGGATGCTATTTTTAAAAATTTTTTGATACGTTTTAAAGTTATAACTTTGAAGTCAAAATTAACAATTATTGTGCCTAATATTTACTAATGTCTACACAAAATATTTACATACTTGCAATTGAGTCCTCTTGCGATGATACAGCAGCTTCTATCTTGCTAAACGGCAAGGTTTTAAGTAACATTGTTGCAAGTCAGAAAATACACGAAGAATATGGTGGTGTAGTTCCTGAATTAGCTTCTAGAGCGCACCAACAAAATATTGTTCCTGTTGTGCATCAAGCCATTGAAAAAGCTGGAATAAAAAAAGAAATGCTTCATGCTATTGCATTTACAAGAGGTCCCGGACTAATGGGTTCGTTACTTGTTGGTACTTCTTTTGCCAAATCATTAGCTTTCGGATTAGATATTCCGTTAATAGAAGTGAACCATATGCAAGCCCATATTTTAGCCCATTTTATTGACGAAGCAGGATTTAGTAAACCTCCTTTTCCGTTTTTGGGGATGACTATTTCTGGCGGACATACACAAATTGTAAAGGTTTCCAATTACTTTGAAATGGAAGTTATTGGAGAAACTATAGATGATGCTGTTGGTGAAGCCTTTGATAAAAGCGGAAAAATTCTAGGTCTTGGCTATCCTGCAGGACCAGAAATGGACAGACGCGCTAAATTAGGAAACCCTAAAGCTTTTCCATTTACAAAGCCTAAAGTAGCAGGCTTAAACTTTAGCTTTTCTGGATTAAAAACTGCAATTCTTTACTTTATACAGAAACAAGTAAAAATAAATCCTAATTTTATTGAAGAGAACTTAAATGATATTTGCGCTTCTATTCAATACACTATTATAGGAATTTTAATAGATAAATTAAAGCTTGCGACCAAAGAAACTGGCATTAATCATATTGCTATTGGTGGAGGTGTTTCTGCTAATACAGGAATACGAGAAGCGTTGAAAAATGGCGAGCAAAAATTTGGATGGACTACCTATGTTCCTAAATTTGAATTCACCACAGATAATGCCGCAATGATTGGTATTGTTGGGTATTTAAAATATTTGGAAAGTGATTTTTCCGCTCAAGATGTTACTGCTTCTTCCCGATTGAAGATATAATACAGAAGACAATCTATGGCTTTTAATGAGCAATTAGCAAACAGAATTAGAGAACAACTTCGTTATTATTCGGAAGTATTTACAGAAAAGAAAATGTTTGGCGGAATTTCCTTTTTATATGAAGGAAAAATGACTATTGGTGTTATGAAAGAGGATTTGATGGTTCGAATTATTTCCGATAAAATAGAAATGGAATTAGCGAAAGACTTTGTAAGACCAATGGATTTTACCAAAAAACCAATAAAAGAATTTGTTTATGTCTCTATAGAAGGTATTAAAACGGAAACACAACTCTTGCAGTACATCGAATTAGGATTAGAACACGCAAAGAGCAAATTATAATGTGTATTTAGGTACGATGTTGAAATTTCTGTTAATAACCTTATAAAAAACCCTTCATATAATCTATAAATTTTGTTTTTTTGCTAGATAAGCTTAAATCCCCATATACAAATGAATAAATTAGTACTAGTCGCATTATTATTTTCCATTACTATTTCTGCTCAAGATGCACAAGTCAAAGATTTTGACTCTATTGTAAACATCGAAGAAGCAAAAGAATACCTTAAAGAAAACAAATCTAAAAAGAATAAAATCGTTACGTTTAATGAAGCTAAGCACCAAACAGGATTAGCTTTAGAACTTTATAAAAGCGGAAGAGCTATTGTAAAAAATGACACAGAAAAAACAAAATATAAAGTCATAGAAAAAGTGACAACCACTAATTATAGAGTGAGTTATATTTTCTTTGATGGTTTAAAAATGACAATTTCACAAATTAATGCTACAAGAGACAAAATACTTAAAAAATATAAAGAAGGAACACCTTTTAGCCAATTAGCGAAGCAGTATTCTATGGATGATAATGCAAATCATGGAGGAGATTTAGGCTGGTTTGCAGAAGGAGTGACACATCCAACTTTTGAAGCTGAAATTGCGGATAGTATTTATAAAATCGGAGATGTTTTCACAATCGATATTGTACAAAACCAATGGTATTATGTGGTTTTAAAAACCTTTGACCCCAAAGAAATTCAAGAAGTAAAAGTCTTAAAAATTGTAGAACCTTTAAAATAAGTACGACTACCTGCTATTGGTCGTTTTTTTTTACACTACATTTTGAGTTATAGATTTTTTATACTGTTTGTCTAATATTTTTCTTAGCTCACAAAATATTTAATAAATTGGTTATACTATTAATGCTATAATATCAAACTAATTATGAAAAAAATCTATTTAATTTTATCCGTAGCTTTTGTAAGCGTTCTATCTATGAGTAGTTCTACTGAAAACCAAGCACTAAATGAAAAAGTAACTATTTGTCATATTCCTCCTGGGAATCCTTCAAATATTCACGATATAACAGTTAGTGTAAATGCACTTCGTGCGCATCTTGCACATGGCGACTTAATTGGTGGTTGTGCAAACTAATTTCTAAAAACAAAAAAAGAGCTTTAAAATTAAGGCTCTTTTTTTTTGCATATGGTTACAAGTTTTTATCTTCGCTATATGCAATTATTCTATAATCCAGACATCACAGAAAACACCACAGAATTCTCTTTTAATAAAGAGGAAAGTAAGCATATTGTAAAAGTGCTTCGTAAATCGGTAGACCAAACCCTTCAAATTACGAACGGAAAAGGCTGGCTGTTTACGGCACAAATTACCATTGCAGATATTAAAAATTGTGTTGTACGTATTATGGATAAAAAATTACAAGCTAAAAAAAACTATAACCTTCACCTTGCTGTTGCTCCAACAAAAATGAATGATCGTTATGAGTGGTTTTTAGAAAAAGCAACCGAAATTGGCATAGATAGCATCACTCCTATTATTTGCGATCATAGCGAACGTAAAATTATTAAGCCAGAACGTTTTGAAAAAATAATACAATCGGCCACCAAGCAATCGCTTAGTTGTTACGTACCAAAATTAAATCCTGCAATAGGGTTTAAAGACTTTATAAAACAAGACTTTTCGGGTGATTTATTTATTGCACATTGTGAAGAAACAGATAGAAAATCGCTTAAAAATGAACTAAACCCCAAACAAGATATTACCATTCTAATTGGTCCGGAAGGTGATTTTTCTGTTAAAGAAATAGAAATTGCAATACAGCATAAATTTATTCCTGTAACTTTGGGAGAAACCAGATTACGTACAGAAACGGCTGCAATTGTTGCATGTCATTCTGTAGCTTTTGTAAATGAAGCTTAATAATTATTTTTATGAAATTACTTTTCTCTTTTCTCTTTTCGCTCTTTACTTTTGCTTCTTTTTCGCAAGAAGTAGCTATTCTAAAATATAAAGGTGGTGGCGATTGGTATAGTAATCCTACAGCATTACCAAACCTAATAGTATTCTGCAATAATAATATTGGAACAAAAATTACTGCAAAACCAGAAACCGTTGAAACCGGAAGTACCGATATTTTTCAGTTTCCGTTTTTACATATGACAGGTCATGGAAATGTTTTTTTTAGCGAAGCCGAAGCCGAAAACCTAAAGAACTACTTAACTTCTGGAGGTTTTTTACATATAGATGATAATTATGGTATGCAACCCTACCTTGTTAAAGAATTAAAAAAAATATTTCCAAATCAGGAATTGGTAGAACTTCCGGCAAACCATGAAATATTTAATATTGCTTATAAATTCCCAAAAGGATTACCAAAAATTCATGAGCATGAAGGTAAAAGACCGCAAGCTTTTGGTTTATTTCATGAAAACAGATTAGTACTATTATTTACGTATGAAAGCGATTTAGGCGATGGCTGGGAAGATCCTGCGGTACATAACGATCCTGCAGATGTGAGAGAAAAAGCACTGCAAATGGGAGCGAATATTATAAAGTATGCTTTTAGTAATTAATATACAACACGTAACATATCCAAATCGAGTTTGAAACTGTAAGTTATTATAAGTAAAGTAGTCTACCTTATGTATAGATTTTATTGAATATTACTTAAATGAAAGCCTCCAAATTAATACTACCTATAATTGTAATATCTCAGTTTTGCTGTACTTCTCTTTGGTTTGCAGGAAATAGCATCATTACCGATTTGGTATTAAATTTCAATCTAAAAGCAAATGCTTTAGGCCACTTAACTTCTGCCGTCCAATTTGGTTTTATTATTGGCACACTTATTTTCGCTATTTTAACTATTGCAGATCGGTTTTCACCATCTAAAGTGTTTTTTGTAAGTGCCGTACTGGGTTCTCTTTTTAACTTAGGAGTAATCTATTCAGCTAACAATTTAGCCAGTTTATTGATCCTTCGTTTTTGTACTGGTTTTTTTCTTGCAGGAATCTATCCTGTAGGAATGAAAATCGCTGCAGATTACTATCAAAAAGGACTTGGAAAATCTCTTGGTTTTTTAGTTGGCGCATTAGTTTTAGGAACTGCTTTTCCGCATTTATTAAAAGAAATAACGCATTCTTTTCCATGGAGATATGTAATACTTGCAACTTCATCCCTTGCGTTATTAGGTGGCTTATTAATGCTGTTTTTGGTTCCTAGCGGACCTTACCGAAAGGCTAGTCAGAAAACAGATTTATCCGTATTTTTAGGTGTATTTAAAAATAAGGAATTCCGCTTTGTTGCCTTCGGTTATTTTGGACACATGTGGGAATTATATGCATTTTGGACATTTGTACCAATCTTATTAAAAAAGTATAGTGAAGCGCATCCTCAAGTACTATTCAACATTCCTATCTTATCTTTTGTAATCATAGGAATAGGTGGTTTTGCTTGTGTACTTGCTGGTTATATTGCACAAGTTAAAGGAACCAAAAAAACTGCTTTTATAGCACTACTTCTATCTTGTATATGCTGTTTAATTTCACCATTACTATTTACTAGTGCTTTTGAATATGTATTTATTGGATTTCTAATTTTTTGGGGAATGGTCGTCATTGCAGACTCTCCGCTTCTATCCACCCTAATAGCACAAAATGCAGCACCAGAAATTAAAGGGACTGCACTTACTATTGTGAATTGTATTGGGTTTGCAATAACGATAGTCAGTATTCAGATTCTTTCTAGAATGCTAGAAATAACAGACTCTAATAACATATTTACTATTTTGGCAATAGGACCTATTTTTGGTTTGATTATGTTGCAGAAGAAAAAGACCTTTAAATTATAATATATTCGCGTAAATTATATTTCATACCAAACAAATGCAACTAACACACTACAACACCAACTTTACCAAACGTACGTTCCCAATAACCATTATTTGTGAAAACGTAACCAATGCACCCAATATTGGAAGCCTGTTTAGAACAGCAGATGCTTTTGGAATCGAAAAAATGGTGTTTTGTGGGGAACAGATTCCGTTAGGAAGAAAAATGACAAAAACGTCTCGTGCTACTGAAAAAGTAGTAAATTATGAAGTGCAAGAAAATGCTTCCGAAGTAGTTACCCAGTACAAAAAAAAAGGGTATCATATTGTAGCATTAGAAATAACTAGCGAAAGCACATCCATACATTCCTCCACTTTTCCTAAAGAAAAACCTATTGCACTTATTATTGGAGACGAAAATTTTGGCGTTTCACAAGACATTTTAAAACAGTGTGATGCCATAATTCATATTGATATGTTTGGGCAAAATAGTAGCATGAATGTAGTACAAGCAACGACTATAGCTTTATACGAAATGACAAAACAACTATCCTACGAAAGCAGAAATCTCTAAAATAGTGGGTGAAGCGCGTTACGCTTTACAATTCTCTTTTTTTGACAGCAATTTTACAAGTCGAAAAATCTTTAGATTTTTAAAAAATTCGTTTAGTTCGTAAAATCGTGTCTTGAAATTTTTACTATATAATTAATAAAACAATAATGAGATTCTTGTCTTGACAGGAATTATTTATATTTACAGTATGACATCAAACCAAATATCTAATGGTATTTTAAAAGCACTAGGAATTATTATAGGTGTTCTTTTAATCCTATTTTTTCTTTTTAAAATACAATCTGTAATTGTTTATATCGCAATTGCTGCGGTAATTTCATTAATTGGAAGACCTATTATTTTATTTTTAAGAAGAAGACTTAAGTTTAAAAATACGCTTGCAGTAATTGTAACCATGTTTGTTTTACTTGGATTACTCTTCGGATTGGTACGTTTATTTATTCCTTTAATTGTAGAACAAGGACATAATTTAGCACTTTTAGATATTGATCAATTACAAGGTAATATAGAAGATTTATATGGTGAAGCAATTGCTTATTTTCAAATAAATAATATAGATGTAGAGCAATCTATAAAAAGTTCTAACCTACTTTCTAAGATCGATTATTCATTAATTCCGAATTTTCTAAACTCTTTAATTAGTGGATTAGGAAGTTTTAGTATAGGTTTATTTTCAGTTTTATTTATCTCTTTTTTCTTTTTAAAAGACAGCAAACTCTTTGAAAATGGGATTCTAACTTTTATTCCATCTGGCAACGAATCGCGTTGGGCAAGCTCCACGGTCAAAATTAAAGACTTACTATCTAGGTACTTTATTGGTTTAATCTTTCAGATACTAATTCTCTTTATTATTTATACTATTGGTTTAATGATTATTGGTGTAGAAAATGCGATTGTCATTGCTTTTATGTGTGCCCTATTAAACTTAATACCTTATGTTGGGCCGCTAATTGGTGCATTTTTAATGCTAACATTAACGATGACAAGTAGTCTTGGCGAAAGTTTTAGAGATGTCGTTTTACCAAAAACATTTTGGGTATTTATTGTATTTGCCATTGGTCAGCTAGTTGATAATTTTATTAGTCAGCCCGTAATATTTTCTAAAAGTGTAAAATCGCATCCACTAGAAATATTTTTGGTAATACTTATTGCTGGAATCTTATTTGGTATTGTTGGGCTTATTGTTGCTGTTCCGGCCTACACAGCGATTAAAGTAATTTTAAAAGAGTTTTTATCTGAAAATAAGATTGTAAAAAAACTTACTAAAAATTTATAATTGTTTTGAACGAAAACCTATTACAGACAGAAATTCAAGAATTTATAAATAACAATTTAGATGCCAATATAGCTTCCTTATTGTTAAAAGGAATCGATTTTTCGTTCGTGGAAACTAAAGAAGTTATAGAACAATTAGAAGCGAAAAAACGTTGTAAAACGAAGCTTTCTACTTGGTTCTCTACGGAAAACATATACTATCCTAACAAATTAAATATCGAGCAAACTTCTTCGGAAACTACAGCAAAACATAAAACTAGTCTTTTAAAAGGAAATACCATTATAGATCTTACTGGCGGTTTTGGCGTAGACTGTTACTATTTTTCTAAAAATTTCAATCATGTTATACATTGTGAAATTAACGAGCAACTTTCACAAATAGTTACCCATAACTACAAACAGCTAGAAGTAAAAAACATACAAACTATTGCGCAAGATGGTTTAACCTATTTAATAAAACAGGAAACTGCTTTAGATTGGATTTATATCGACCCTTCTAGAAGACATGACAGCAAAGGCAAGGTTTTCTTTTTAAAAGATTGTTTACCAAACGTGCCAGAACATTTAGACATCCTATTTAACAAAGCGAATAACGTTTTAATTAAGACTTCACCGCTATTGGATATTACCATTGGCTTAAACGAATTAAAGTACGTGAATACCATTCATATCGTTGCAGTTAATAATGAAGTAAAAGAATTACTTTGGGTTTTAGAAAAAAACTATACAGCCACTATAACTATAGAAACTTGTAATATTAAAAAAGATACAATAGAAACTTTTAACTTTCCGCTAGCAGAAGAAACTTCTACAATTAGCCAATATAGTTTGCCATTAGCATATTTATACGAACCTAATGCAGCAATTATGAAATCTGGTGCATTTCATACAATTTCTAGTAAACTAGACGTTTTTAAACTGCAGCAACATTCGCATTTATATACAAAAGATACTTTAATAAATTTCCCTGGAAGAGTTTTTAAAATTGAAAAAGTAATCCCTTATAATAAAAAGGGTTTAAAAAAGGAAGGGTTTGTTAAGGCTAATATTGCTACACGTAACTTTCCGGAAAGTGTAGAACAAATCCGAAAAAAGCATAAAATTAAAGATGGCGGAGATGTATATCTCTTTTTTACAACCGATTTAGAAAATAACAAAATAGTTATACAAACAAAAAAGGTTGCATAAATATGCAACCTTTTTTAATATATATAATACGTAAAACTATTCTCCCATTGCTTTAATTAAAGCAGCAGACATACGTTTGTACGTTCCGTTAACCAATCTTTCTCTAATCGCTTCAAAAGCATCTAGTGTTTCTGTAACATCTTGTAAGGTATGTGTTGCAGTAGGAATCATACGTAATAAAATTAATCCTTTTGGTATTACTGGATACACAACAATAGAACAAAATATTCCGTAATTTTCTCTTAAATCTCTAACAAGCGCCATTGCTTCTGGAATACTTCCATTTAAATAAACAGGAGTTACACAACTTTGTGTAGTACCAATATCGAAACCACGTTCTTTTAATCCAGATTGTAAGGCATTAACAATTTTCCAAAGGTTTTGCTTCAATTCTGGCATGGTACGCAACATGTCTAAACGTTTTAAAGCACCTACAACTAATTGCATTTGTAACGATTTAGCAAACATTTGAGAACGTAAATTATATTTTAAATAATCTATTATCTCTTTATCTGCAGCAATAAATGCTCCAGTACTTGCCATAGATTTTGCGAAAGTTGCAAAATACACATCGATATCATCTTGTACTCCTTGTTCTTCACCTGCTCCAGCTCCTGTTTTACCAAGGGTACCAAAACCATGTGCATCATCTACGAACAAACGGAAGTTATATTTTTCTTTTAAAGCTACAATTTCTTTTAATCGACCTTGTTCCCCACGCATTCCGAAAACACCTTCCGAAATAACAAGAATTCCACCACCTGTATGTTCTGCCATTTTAGTGGCTCTTTCTAGGTTTTTTTCTAAACTTACTACATCATTATGTTTGTAAGTAAAACGTTTTCCCATGTGTAAACGTACACCATCTATAATACAAGCGTGTGCATCTACATCATAAACAATAATATCATCTTTAGAAACTAAAGCGTCAATGGTAGAAACCATTCCTTGGTAACCAAAGTTAAGTAAGTATGCTGCTTCTTTATTTACAAATGTTGCAAGTTCATTTTGTAATTGTTCGTGTAATTCTGTGTGACCAGACATCATACGTGCTCCCATTGGATACGCCGAACCATAGTCTGCTGCTGCTTGCGCATCTACTTTACGAACTTCTGGGTGATTTGCTAAACCTAGATAATCATTTATACTCCAAGTAATAACATCTTTGCCTTGGAATTTCATTCGGTTAGAAATTACGCCTTCCAATTTTGGAAAAACAAAATAACCTTCTGCTTGTGCTGCCCATTTCCCTAACGGACCTTTATCCTTGTAAATTTTTTCAAATAAATCTTTCATCTGCTATCAATCTTAGTTTAGTGCTACAAAACTAAATATTTCTGTGCACTAAACACAATATTTTTATATTCTATTATTAACAACAAAAAGATAGAAGGCATCTTTAAGGAAACTTTCTATCTTTAATTATGTTATGTTTTATTATTTTATATACTGAATACTTTCTGCTGCTTCTTTGTTTTTGCTATCGAAAAAGCCTTGATCTGTCATCCATTTATCGCTATAAATCTTACTCATATAACGAGAACCATGATCTGGAAACAAGACTACCACTTTAGAATTTTTATCAAATTCTCCAGCTTCCTCTAATTGTTTTACCGCTTGCATTGCTGCTCCAGAAGTATAACCTACAAATAAACCTTCGGTTTTTGCTATTTCTCTTGCGGTATGTGCACTTTCTTCATCTGTAACTTTTACAAAAGAATCAATGACATCAAAATCTGTAGCCGTAGGAATTAAATTTTTTCCTAATCCTTCTATTCGGTATGGATAAATTTCTTTTTCATCAAACTCTCTAGTCTCATGATATTTCTTAATTACAGAACCAAAAGCATCTACTCCTATTATTTTAATATTAGGGTTTTGTTCTTTTAAGTATTTTGCAGTACCCGAAATTGTTCCTCCAGTTCCACTACAAGCTACTAAATGCGTTATTTCTCCTGCTGTTTGTTCCCAAATTTCTGGACCAGTAGAATTATAATGTGCATCTATATTTAACTGATTAAAATATTGGTTGATATATACAGAACCTTTTGTTTCTTCGTGTAAACGCTTTGCAACTTCATAGTACGATCTAGGATCGTCTGCACTTACATGTGCTGGGCAAACATATACCTTTGCTCCCATGGTTTTAAGCATATCAATCTTATCTGGTGAAGATTTTGAGCTAACCGCTAAAATACAATCGTATCCTTTAATAATACTAACCATAGCAATACTAAATCCTGTATTACCAGAAGTAGTTTCTATAATAGTATCTCCAGGTTTTAGAATACCCTGCCTTTCCGCTTGTTCTATAATATATAATGCAACTCTGTCTTTTGATGAGTGTCCTGGGTTAAAAGCTTCTACTTTAGCGTAAAATTCACCTTTAAAAGGAGCTGTAATAGTATTTAGTTTAATTAATGGTGTATTACCTACTAAATCTAAAACGTTATCAAATACTTGATTTTTTTGTGCCATAAATACGTTTTAATTTGCTACAAGAAGTAACATAAACTGGGCAAAAATACGTAAAAATTTTTATTATTCATTAATTCCTTCTAAATCTAATAAAAATGCGTATTCCAAAGCGACTTCTTTTAGGCTTTCAAACCTTCCTGAAGCGCCACCATGACCAGATTCCATGTCTGTATGCAGTAACAGTTTATTATTATCTGTTTTTAATTCTCTAAGCTTTGCAACCCACTTTGCAGGCTCCCAATATTGTACTTGAGAGTCATGCAAACCTGTTGTAATTAACATATTTGGATACTCTTGTACTTTTATATTATCGTAAGGTGAATAGGAAAGCATGTAATGATAATAATCTTTATCGTTAGGATTTCCCCATTCATCATATTCTCCTGTGGTTAACGGAATAGTATCATCTAGCATCGTGGTTACTACATCTACAAAAGGAACCGCCGCTAAAATACCATTATATAACTCCGGATTTAAATTCGCAATCACGCCCATTAGTAAACCACCTGCAGATCCGCCATTTGCGTATAAATGTTTATTTGAAGTGTATTTTTCTTCAATTAAAAACTTAGAACAGTCAATAAAATCATGAAAAGTATTTTTCTTTTGTTTTAATTTTCCGTTTTCGTACCAATCTCTTCCTAAATACTCTCCTCCTCGAATATGTGCTATTGCGAAAATAAAGCCTCTATCTAATAAACTTAATCTAATGGTTGAAAAATAAGGATCAATAGTAGCTCCATAAGAACCATAGGCATATTGTAATAAAGGATTTGTTCCATCTAATTTCAATCCCTTTTTATATACTAAAGAAATCGGAATTTTAACGCCATCTCGCGCGGTTGCCCAAATACGTTTAGAAGTGTAATTGTCTTTATTATAAGTATCCCCTAAAACTTCTTGTTCTTTTAATACTTCTTTCGTTTTTGTTTTAAAATTATAATCTATTACAGAGCTTGGAGTGGTAAGTGCATTATAACTATATCGTAAAACATCACTATCGAAGTCTGGATTATTACCAGTGTTTGCAGTATAGGTTTCATTATCAAATGGTAAATAATAATCTTCTTTACCATTCCAACTTATAATTCGAATCTTATTTAAGCCGTTTTCTCTTTCACTTACCACTAAATAGTCTTTAAAAATCTCGATATCTTCTAATAAAACATCTTTTCTATGTGGTAAAACATCTTGCCAATACTCTTTTTCTGTTTGGTTTTCGTTTGTCTTTTGAAGCTTAAAGTTGATCGCTTTATCTTTATTTGAAATAATGAAAAAACTGTCTTTATAGTGCGCTATGGCATAATCTAGTTCTCTTTCTCTTTTTTGAAAAACTCTAAATGTACCATCCGGATTATCTGCATTTAAAATTTGATATTCGGAAGTTAAAGTACTAGAAGAACCTATAACTAAGTATTTTTTAGATTTTGTTTTATATACAAAAGTGTTGAAGGTTTCGTCTGTTTCATGAAACACTTCTGTATCTTCTTCCACCTTTGTATGTAGCTTATGTTTATAAACCATAGAAGAACGTAACGTAACTTCGTCTTTTCTTGTGTAAAACAACGTTAAATTATCATTGGCCCAAGTAATTCCTCCGGTGGTATTTATTATTTCTTCGGAATAAATTTCGCCAGTAATTAAATTTTTAATTTTGATATTATACTGTCTTCTACTCACTGTATCGGTTGAAAAAGCAGCCATTGTATTATCTGGACTAATAGAAATACCACCTAATTTAAAGTAGTTAAAATCTTTCGCCATTACATTACAGTCAAACAATAACTCTTCTGGTGCTTCTAATGTTTCCTTTTTACGCGTATAAATAGGATAATCTTTACCTTTTTCGAATTTAGTAATATACCAATACCCATGTAGTTTATATGGCACAGAAGTATCATCCTCTTTAATTCTAGCTTTCATCTCTTTAAAAAGGTCTGCTTGAAAAGGTTCTGTATGTGCTAAAACTTCTTTAGTATGTTTATTTTCAGCATTTAAATAGTCTATAACTTCCTGGTCTTCTTTATTTTTAAGCCAAAAATAATTATCTATTCGTTCGTGTTTATGCGCTACAAGTTTTTCTTGAATTTGCTTCGCTTTTGGAGGATTATGTGCTTTTTTCAAATGAAATAATTAATTCTAAAATTATATTCTTCAAAAATAGAAAAATTAAATAGTTTTGTATGAAATTATAAATTATAAAATTATGTTTGGAGACCTTGCAGGTATGATGGGTAAACTTAAAGAAACTCAAAAAAAAGTAGAAGAAACTAAAAAACGTTTAGATACTGTTTTAGTGGATGAACAAAGTAATGACGCTAAACTGAAGGTAACTTTAACTGCCAATAGAGTTATTAAGTCTATAACTATAGACGATGCGTTATTAGAAGACAAAGAAGAATTAGAAGATTATTTAATTCTTACCTTAAATAAAGCTATAGAACGAGCTACGCAAGTAAATGACGCGGAATTAGCTGCTGTAGCAAAAGATGGTATGCCAAACATTCCTGGAATGGATATGTTTAAATAACGAAAGTTTAAAGCAAAAAAAAAAGGAAGCTAATTAGCTTCCTTTTTTTATATCGATAGTAATAAATACTAATGATTATTGTTGACTAAGTACTCTAAATTGAGTTCTTCTGTTAGATAAGTGCTCTCTTTCTGTACAAGAAACACCATCTGCACATCTGTTTACTAATCTAGTTTCACCATATCCATTAGATACAATTCTTGAAGAATTGATTCCTTTAGAGATTAAGTAGTTCGTTACCGCTTGTGCTCTTCTTTCAGATAAAGATCTGTTAGATGCAGCAGAACCTCTAGAATCTGTGTGAGAAGCAATTTCTACAGAAACACCACCAGCAATAGCAGGTAATAATTTTGCATCAATTTCTCTTTTAGCAGATTCTGTTAAAGTAGCAGAACCTAAGTTCCAGTTTATGTTAAGGTCATTGTACTCTAATAAAGTACATTCTACTTCTTTCCAAGTCGTTAAACCACCTTTTGTTTGTAAAACTTCTTTAGATACTGTTTTAGTAATAGCAGGAACAGTACTTTCCACTATTTTAGAATCTTCAGATAAAACTGTTTTCTTTAAAGTTGCAGTTTGTTGAGGAATAGCAATAGCTCTTGTAGTTGGAGGCGTTACCATTACCGTACGCTTCATCGTTTTAGTTACCGCAGGAATAGAAACAACTTTTGTAGTCTCCGGAATAATAACAGTTCTAGTTACCGTTTTAGTTTCTTGAGGAATCTCAATTACTCTAGTTGTAGGAGGTGTTACCATTACAACTCTTTTCATTGTTTTTGTTTGTTGAGGAATTTCAATAACTCTTGTTGTTGGAGGTGTTACCATTACTGTTTTCTTAACACTTGTAGTTACAGCAGGAATATCAATTACTCTAGTACTAGCTGGTTTAACAACAGTTTTAACTGTATACGTAGCCATACCACAATCATCGTTTGATGAAGATGTATCACAATCTGGAGTTCTTACAAAAGAAGCATCTGCAGATAATTCAGTAGTGTTTACTGTAATATTTTGAGCAGGAACTGCTTTATAACACCAATATCTACAATCATTAGGATCAGCAGATTGACATTCGGCAGCAGGAGTATCACTCATTTGCCATTTAGCAGTAGCTGGTTTCGTTTCAATAACTTGGTAGTTAGAAGAGAAACTTGCTGGAACAACTCTTAAAGAAGTACCATATTCTCTTTTTTTGTATGTTCTAGTTTCTGTTCCGTATTCTGCAGGAATAACCTCTAAACGTTGACCAGCTTCGCTAGTTACAACAGTAAAGCTTTGGTTTTCGTAAACCGCAGGAACAACTTCTAAACGTTGGCTAGCTGGTTGTGTTACTACAGTGAAGTTTTGCGTTTCGTAAACAGCAGCTACAAGCTCTAAACGTTGCGAAGCTTCTTTAGTTACAACTGTTTCTGTTTGCGTTTCTGTTCTAGAAGCAATTTTCTCTAAACGTTGTGCTGCTTCTTGTACAGTTACTTCAAAAGTTTGTGTTTCATATACCGCAGGAACAACTTCTAAACGTTGGCTTGCATTAGCAACTACTACGTCTTCAGTAACCGTAGTATACGTTGAAGGTACTGTGCTTAACTTTTTGTACGCTGGAGACACTTGAATAGTTACATCTTGATTTACCCAAACGTCTGGAGTTACACATCGAACGTAACATTTTCCTGGCTCAGGATTAGTTGGTAAATCTTGTGCAACTGCAGAAATGCAAACGACAAAAGATAAGATTGTTAGTAAGGCTTTTTTCATTTTTAAGTAATTTAATGGTTAAATATTAATATAGTTCTAATTTTCAGATACTTTGAGAGAAGTAACAACTCTAATTTCGAACAAAATTAAAACTTATCAAACTTTTAATCCATTAAACATTAAGAACTCTTTAACATTTCGACAAAATACATTTTTACTCGACGAAACACGTAAGAATTTTTTAAGTGACTGATTCTTAGACAAAAAAAATCAAAAATCGCTTAGCAAGTCTAAAACATAGGTGTGCATCTTATTGGTATAATCTAAATGTGTAACTAATCGAAGCTTATTTTCACCCATTCCTACAAGTTTTACTCCTTTACTTTCTAGTTGAGAAATAAAAGTATCGGAATTAACATCTTCTTGTAGTTCGAAGATTACAATATTAGTTTCTACAGGCTCCACTTTATTAACAAAAGTGGCCTTGTTTAAAACGTCCGCTAACTCTTTTGCTTTATTATGGTCTTCTTCTAACCTTTCTACATGATGATCTAAGGCATATATTCCTGCAGCAGCTAAATAACCAACTTGTCGCATTCCTCCCCCAAAAATCTTTCGTATTCGCATTGCTCCTTGCATGACGTCTTCGTCTCCTACTAATACAGAACCAATAGGACAGCCCAATCCTTTACTTAAGCATACCGAAATAGTATCGAATACTTTTCCGTATTGCTCTGTAGTTTCCTTTTTAGCCACCAAAGCATTCCAAAGACGTGCACCATCTAGATGAAAGCCTAAGCTATGGTCATCACAAACTTTTCTAATTTTTTGTAACTCATTAAAATCCCAACAAGCTCCTCCTCCTTTATTGGTTGTATTTTCTATTTCTACTAAACGTGTTAATGCACTATGATAAAATTCGGGAGGGTTTATACTATCTATTACCTCTTGTGCTGTAAACATACCTCGATGGCCATCTATTAATTTACAAGAAACACCACTATTAAAACTGGCTCCGCCTCCTTCATAATTATATATATGCGCGTACTTATCACAAATTACTTGTTCTCCAGGATTTGTATGTAACTTAATAGCTGTTTGATTTGCCATAGTTCCTGTCGGAAAAAATAATGCTTTTGGTTTACCAAACATTTCTGCTATACGCTCTTCTAACGCGTTAACGGTTGGATCTTCTTTATAAACATCATCACCAACAGATGCTTTCATCATTGCATTTAGCATTTCTTTTGTTGGTTTGGTTACGGTATCACTTCTTAAATCTATTATCATTTGGTCTAATTTTATAACTACTGTAAAATTAAATCAAAATATATTTTTACACACAGTATTAAAGTATATTTTTGTTAAAAATATACTTCCTATGATTACTACAGATCAAATTAAAGATCTTAATACACGTCTTAGTATGCTAAGGCAATATCTTTGACTTAGATGCTAAGTTAATTGAAATACAAAACGAAGAAGAACAAACTTTTGATCCTAATTTCTGGAATGACTCTAAAGCTGCAGAAGTGATTATGAAATCACTTCGAGAGAAAAAGAAATGGGTTACGGATTATAATACGGGTAAAACACTAGTAGAAGATTTAGAAGTCATCTATGAATTTTTCAAAGAGGACGAAGCAACTTTGCAAGATGTAGAAACTCGTTTTATAAAAGCAACCACTGCTATTGAAGATTTAGAATTCAAGAATATGCTTTCTGAAGAAGGCGATAGTTTAAGTGCTGTTTTACAAATTACTGCTGGAGCTGGCGGAACAGAAAGTTGCGATTGGGCAAGTATGCTTATGCGTATGTATTTAATGTATGCCGAAAAAAGTGGTTTTAAAGTAAAAGAACTTAATTACCAAGAAGGTGATGTAACTGGAATAAAAACCGTTACTATAGAAATTGAAGGTGATTTTGCTTTTGGCTGGCTTAAAGGCGAAAATGGCGTACACCGATTAGTACGTATTTCTCCTTTTGATAGCAATGCCAAACGACATACTAGCTTTGCTTCTGTTTACGTGTATCCTTTAGTAGATGATACTATCGAAATTGAAATTAATCCTGCAGATATAGAAATTGTTACGGCCCGATCTAGTGGTGCTGGAGGTCAAAATGTAAATAAAGTAGAAACGAAAGTGCAACTAACGCATAAACCTACTGGAATTCAAATTTCTTGTTCTGAAACGCGTTCACAACACGATAATAGAAATCGTGCCATGCAAATGCTAAAATCACAATTATATGAAATTGAATTACAAAAGCAATTAGCACAACGTGAAGATATAGAAGCCGGAAAAATGAAAATTGAATGGGGAAGCCAAATACGTAATTATGTCATGCATCCTTATAAATTAGTAAAAGATGTTCGTTCTGGTCACGAAACTGGTAATGTAGACGCGGTCATGGATGGGGATATTGGTAGCTTTTTAAAAGCATATCTCATGATGATGGGGCAACAAACTACCGAAACAAATAATTTATAATTTAAAGCACTATATGATAACTATATACCACAATAATAGATGCAGTAAGTCTCGATCTGGACTAGAAATATTAAAGAATTCTGGTAAAGAATATAAAATAATTAATTACCTTGAAAATATTCCGAATACCGCTGACTTAACCAGAATAATTAACTTACTTAAAATCAACCCTCTAGATTTAGTAAGGAAAAATGAAGCTATTTGGAAAGAAAATTACAAAGGCAAAATATTAACAAATGCCGAAGTAATAGATGCCATGACTAAATACCCAAAACTAATAGAAAGACCTATTGTTATAAAAGGAAATAAAGCAGTCATTGGTCGTCCACCAGAATTAATCCTAGACCTAATAGCATAACATGTAATAATAGCCCTAAAGCAGACCCAAATTACCTACCTACATTATGATTTTGATTTACCATAACCCAGAATCAATAGACTCTATCGAGTGCCTCAATATTTTAAAAAAAATAAAACAAAGACACAAAGTAATTAGACATATTGATAACCCATTAACAGAAAGAAAATTAAAAAGAATAATTAAGCTTCTAAACATTAAAGCTATTCAATTAATTAGAACAGAATCTACCATTTGGAAAGACCATTATCAAGAATTAGTTTCTAATCCTGATGATTTTGAAGATATTGAATATATAAAAATGATGACCGAATTTCCTAGTCTAATAAAAATACCAATAGTTATTAATGGAGATAAAGCTGCAATTTGCCAACCGCCAGAAAAAATACTAAGCATACTAGCTAGCTAATTTAAAAAGCTTCAAAATCTAAACATTTTGAAGCTTTTTTAGTTAAAGACATTCTGTTTTTAGTAAATAATGAAAAAGAATACGGTTTTAGAAAATGAGAATGCTTTTTTTCTATTCCATCCTATAACTATTCGGGAGGAAAACATTAAAAACCAATCTAAAACGCTATCGCAAAAGTTAAAGTTAGTTCTTTAACATACTTTTAACCAAAACACTTTAAACCAAACTATATTTTTGCGGTCTTAAGCAAAAAACTAATCATGACTAAACAATTATTCGCATTCATTTGCATTTTATTTTTTACTTTAAATTCCTTTGCTCAAAAGGAAGTAAGAATTACTGGAAGTATTCTAGAACGAGAAACACTTCAACCTTTAGAATATGCCACTGTTGCTTTCTTTAGTAAAAAAGAAAACAGAATGGTTACTGGAGGGATTACAGACCAAAAAGGAAACTTTAGCATCCCTGTTACTGCTGGACTTTATGATGTTTCTGTCGAATTTATTGGTTTTGGGACAAAGACAATTGCGAACCAAGAACTTTTAACAGACACCAATCTAGGTAAAATATTTCTTAGTGAAGATGCAGAATCTTTGGATGTAGTAGAAATCATTGCAGAACGTACGACAGTAGAAATAAAATTAGATAAAAAAATATACAATGTTGGTAAAGATCTTACCGTTCGTGGTGGTACCGTTAGTGATGTACTAGACAACGTACCGTCGGTTGCTGTAGATGTTGAAGGAAATGTATCTTTAAGAGGACAAGAAAATGTACGGATTTTAATTAACGGAAAACCTTCCGGTTTAGTTGGTTTAAACTCTACAGAGGCATTGCGCCAATTACCGGCCGAATCTATTGAAAAAGTAGAAGTTATTACTTCTCCTTCCGCAAGATATGATTCTGAAGGTACTGCCGGAATTATAAATATTATTTTAAGAAGAAGTAAATTACAAGGTTTAAATGGAGCAATAACGGCGAACGCTGGTTATAATCCTTCCGCAGGAATATCTGGAAACATAAATTACAGAACAGGAAATGTAAATATCTTTAATACCACTGGTTATAGTTATAGAGAAGCTCCAGGAAATTCTTACACCAATACTACATATAAGGATTCTGGAAATAGTATTAA
The DNA here is from genome assembly GCF_053601575.1 of Lacinutrix sp. MEBiC02404. Lineage (NCBI taxonomy): Bacteria > Pseudomonadati > Bacteroidota > Flavobacteriia > Flavobacteriales > Flavobacteriaceae > Lacinutrix > Lacinutrix sp. MEBiC02404. The sequence goes on from NZ_JBSHNV010000225.1 coordinate 43,294, forward strand.
CGAATCTAAAGATTACGATCGTATAAGAAAAGGTTTTAATACCAATTTAGGGATAGAATGGTACATTAACGATTCTGCTTCATTAACTACATCTATTTTATATAAAGACAATAATAACGAAAGTAATACCACAAATAGCTTACTACAATATGATAGTAACAATCTGTTAACGAGTACAAGTTCTCGTTTTGATCCAGAATTAGAAGATGACAAAACCATTCAATATGCTGCTAATTTTACAAAAGATTTTGAAGCTAGTGGGCACAAACTTACTTTCGATTTTCAATACGAAGACAGCACAGAGGATGAGAACTCTCTTGTAGAAGTAAACGATGTATTTACAGAAAAAGTAGGAACTCTTGAAGAACAAGAACGTATTTTATTACAAGGCGATTATGTATTACCAATTGGTGAAAAGGCACAGTTTGAATTAGGTTATCGTGGTAATTTTAATAATCAATCTACAGATTATGTAGTAGAGTTTTTAGATGCTGATACTAATGCTTTTTATGAAGATAATGGCTTATCTAATGTATTAAATTATAAAGAATATATTAATGCTGTGTACACGCAATATGGTAGCAAACATGGTAAATTCTCCTATTTATTAGGTTTACGTTTAGAAAATACTAGAATTACTATAGACCAACCATCTAGTGGCGATTTTAGTAAAAAAGATTATACAGGATTATTTCCAACAGTAAATTTAAACTATGAGTTATCGGATGCAGAAAGTGTAACCCTTGGTTATAGCAGACGTTTACGCAGACCACGTTCTTATTTTATCAATCCGTTTCCTTCACGTTCTAGTGTATCTAGTGTTTTTCAAGGAAATCCCGATTTAGATCCTAGTTACTCTGGTACTTTTGATCTTGGTTATTTAAACCGTTTTGGAAAAGTTACACTGAATACATCTGCTTATTACCAACATGCTACAGACGTATTTAACTTTATCAGTTTTGATACAGGAGAAACAGTAAATGTAGATGGTGAAGATGTATCTATAATTCAACGTACACCTATTAATTTATCTAGTGAAGATAGATATGGTTTTGAATTCACGCTTATGTACAGAGCATCTCGTAAATTCAATACCAGTGCAAACTTTAATGTATTCAAATCTAAAACCGAAGGTGTAGATCCAAACGGAGCAGATTTAAGTAACGAAAACACGAGTTGGTACGCAAGATTAAATACTAAATATACGTTACCTGCAGATATCGAATGGCAAACGAGTATGAATTATAGTGGTCCGAGCGAAGATGCACAAAACAAACGTGAAGGTGTTTTTTCAACCAATATAGCTTTTAGTAAAGACTTATTTAAAGACAAAGCATCCATCGCTTTTAATGTTAGCGATTTATTTAACTCTAGAAAACGTACTATGGAAACAAACACAGATACTTTTTTTAGTACTAGTGAATTTCAATGGAGAGAACGTAGCTTTAATTTATCTTTTACCTACAGATTTAACCAACAAAAGAAACGTGAAAGAGGTTCTAGAGGAAATGGTGGAGATGAAGAATTTGAAGGATAAAATATAATACCTGTAGAAATTGCAAGTTATAAAGCAATCTCATAAATTAAAAAACAGCTCCTACCCTTTTAAAAGGTAGGTGCTGTTTTCTTTTATGGAAAAAGGATAAGCTTATAAATTTTAAAATTAGACCAAACAAAAAAAGGGGAAACACAATGTGTTTCCCCTTTTTAATATATTTATTTAAAACTTATGCGTTACGCGCAGCTTTTTTCTCGTCTCTTTTTTCTTTTAAAAACTCCATTAAAGAACCACCAATCCAGTAAGGTATAATAAAAGTCATTAAAAATATCATTAACCAGAAACCTATAGTTAAAATGGTTAAGAATGCTAAAAAGCCTAAATATTGGTCAAATTCAAACATAATTTTTTTGGTATCTTATTTGTTAATATTGCAAATATAAAACAAAGTGTTTTTTTATGCAATATAAAATGTAGAATTATTAACAGAATTATTAATACTAATGTTTTTGCTAAAAAGATAGCATCTTGTCCATTCCTATTCCCGAAATTAATTATTTAAAAAAAAACAATCTCATTCCTTCTAATCATTTCGATAACAACTAAAATCCCTTTAACAAAAGAAGCAGGAAGAATTGGAGTTGCAAGTATGAATATAAAGAACTATTCCAATATCTAGAATTTAGAAACTACCACTTCTCATTTAATTCACAATGAAAATATTCTTTTACTAGAAACTAGAAAAAAAACAGCATGGTATTATAAAATTTCAAGTTTTAGCGAATGGCTTCCTTAAGTTTAATTCGGATTAAATATTTTCAATATACTATATCTATACTGGTAAAAATGCGCGCTGCCGTAGTAACTTTAAACGATAAAACCCCAGAAGGTCTGGGGTTTTATCATAGAATTTAGTTGCTAATAATGCATTAAAAGAATCCCATAGGTTTCTTGTCGTAAGAGATTAACATGTTTTTTACAACACGGTAATGATCTAAAGCCATTTTATGGTTTTCACGACCAAATCCTGATTCTTTAACACCACCAAAAGGTGCGTGAGCAGGATATGTATGGTATTGGTTTACCCAAACTCTACCCGCTTGAATAGCACGTGGAACTTGAAATAATTCGTGCGCATCACGAGACCAAACACCTGCACCTAAACCATAAGGAGTATCGTTTGCGATTGCGATTGCTTCTTCAGTAGAACGGAATGTTGTTAATGCTACAACAGGTCCAAAAATTTCTTCTTGAAAAATACGCATTTTGTTATTTCCTTTTAAAACGGTTGGTTGAATGTAATATCCTTCAGAAAGTTCCCCTTCATAGTTACCAGCATCTCCTCCAGCTACCACTTCTGCACCTTCTTCTTTTCCTATTTTAATATAGTCAAGAATTTTGTCGTATTGCGGTTTAGAAACTTGAGAACCTATCATGGTTTCTGGATCTAATGGATTTCCTGTCTTGATTGCTTTTAAACGTACTTTCATTTTTTCTATGAAATCGTCAGCGATATCTTCGTGAACTAAAATACGAGACGGAGCAGTACAAATTTCACCTTGATTTAACGAGAACATTAATGCACCTTCAATCGCTTTACTATAGAAATCATCATCATGATCTGCTACAGATGGAAAGAATACATTTGGAGATTTACCACCTAACTCCATGGTTACTGGAATAATATTTTCTGCTGCATTGTGTAAAACTTTACGACCTGTTTCAGTAGAACCAGTGAAAGAAAGTTTTGCAATACGTTTAGAGGTTGCTAAAGCTGCACCAGCTTCTGTACCAAAACCAGTTACAATATTTAATACTCCTGCAGGTAAAATATCACCAATAAGTTCCATTAAAGCAATAACACTTGTAGGCGTTTGTTCTGCTGGTTTAACAACCGCTGTACAACCTGCTGCTAAAGCTGGAGCAATTTTCCAAGCTAGCATTAACATTGGGAAATTCCAAGGGATGATTTCACCAACAACACCAATAGGTTCGTGCAATACAATACTTACTGTGTTTTTATCGTGTTCTGAAATACTTCCTTCATCTGCACGAATAACACCTGCGAAATAACGAAAGTGATCAATACAATAAGGAATATCTGCTGCACGAGACTCACGAATTGGTTTCCCATTATCGATCGTTTCTAAAGTTGCTAAGTATTCGAAGTTATCCTCCATTACTTGCGCTATTTTTAATAAAGCATTACTACGTTCTGTAGCTGAAGATGTACTCCATGAAGGAAACGCTTCGTGTGCTGCGTCTAAAGCAAGATCAATATCTTCTTGCGTGGAACGTGCTGCTTGCGTAAATACTTTACCATCTACTGGAGATACATTATCGAAATACTGTCCTTTTACAGGTGCTACGAATTTACCTCCAATAAAGTTCCCGTATCTTTCTTTGAATACAGGTTTTGTTACATTTGCCATAATTATAAATTTTATTTTTATTTTAAATTCCTACTTACTAAAAGCAAGCGTTTTTAATTAGGATACAAATGTATAGCGTGTATATACTTGTTAAGTTATTGATACGGTTCAACAACTTATGAAAAAAGGTCAATATATTGTCGTTTGAAATCAAAAACCCGACAAACAAACATAACTACCTATATATGATCGGTTTACTAATTATTATTTTGGTTTAAATTATTCATTGAACTAATTAAACACCTATTCTAAAAACACAAATCAAAGGCATACAGGAAGTTATAGGTGTTGCTAAAACAAATAAATAATAATCTTCTCCAATTCGCTTTACTTGCAAATAATCAGTTAAATATATATCGATACTACGGGAATTATAATACTTAAAAAAAGGCTTTATAAAATGTGGTATCCTAAGATTGATTGTATATTAGCGAGCTTAAAAATAACCTCCAGCGAAACAGTTACTGTTTTCTATTAATTAGCATATTCTTATGAAGCGTATATTTTCAAACTTACTATTTAAAGTTTTTCTAGCTATAGTTTTAGGTATTGTTTTCGGACAATATTTACCTGAATCTATAAATCGTGTATTTACAACTTTCAATGCGTTTTTTGGACAATTTTTAAATTTCGCAATTCCGTTAATTATCATGGGTTTAATAATGCCTGCTATTTCCGATTTAGGAAAAGGTGCCGGTAAATTATTATTACTTACCGCTGGTATTGCTTATGGCTCCACCTTATTTTCGGGTTTTATGACTTATTTTACTGCATCTAACATTTTCCCACAACTTTTAGAATCTCATATTAATGATGCTGCTCAGATTACCGATGCTGGTCGTGAATTATTACCTTATTTTAGTATCAATATTCCACCAGCATTAGATGTAATGACCTCTTTAGTTCTTGCTTTTGTAATTGGTTTAGGATTGGCCGCACAAGAGAAATCGAGTTTAAAATCGGTAGTTAAAGATTTTCAGAAAATTATAATGCAATTAATAGAAAACGTAATTGTACCATTATTACCACTATTTATTTTAGGAATATTTGCGAGCATGTCTTTTAGCGGAAAAGTGTTCTCCATCCTTTCTGTTTTTATCAGTATCATCGGAGTCATTTTTGCCTTACATATTTTATTGCTAGTACTTCAATATACTATAGCAGGTATTCTTACCAAAAAGAACCCATTAAAATTACTAGCAACCATGATGCCTGCGTATTTTACGGCATTAGGTACGCAATCTTCGGCAGCTACCATTCCGGTCACCTTAGAACAAGCTTTGAAAAATGGTGTTTCAGAAAAAATTGCAGGTTTTGTTATTCCTTTATGTGCTACAATTCATCTTTCGGGTAGTATTATGAAAATTACGGCTTGTGCTATGGCATTAATGATTTTACACGGAATGCCTTTTGATTTCACACTCTTTGCCGGATTTATTTTTGTCTTAGGAATCGCTATGATTGCAGCACCTGGAGTGCCTGGAGGAGCAATTATGGCTGCTGTTGGTATCTTGCAATCTATGTTAGGTTTCGATGAAGAAATGTTAGGATTAATGATCGCTTTATATATTGCAATGGACAGTTTTGGTACTGCTTGTAACGTTACTGGCGATGGTGCTATTTCTTTAGTCGTAAATGAAATAACGAAAGAAAAAGTAGTTAGTTAGTTTTAAAAACTAATTTAAATATCTTTATGTATTTTATCTCTTATGGAGCCTAAAAAAACAGCTAAATGGAAGTTTTATATTAAGTTTCGTAGACTGTATTTGTTAAAATAATTCTAGAGAATTATTACTCTAAGAGAATCGTTTATCTTTAATTTGAAATATCTGTTGGACTAATTCCGAACTTATTTTTAAAGGCTACACTAAAGTTCGACAGGTTGTTATAACCAATATCCAAATAGATATCAGAAGCTTTTAAATCGCCACCTTGTAATAATTCTTTTGCTTTTTGAAGACGTTTATCTTGAAGCCATTTTCCAGGTGGTTCTTTATATTCGTTTGTAAAATGACGTTTAAAAGTCGATAAACTCATATTACATAGGAAGGCAATTTCTTCCAATTTCAAATTAGAATACACATTACTCTCTACTGTATTTTTGAACAGCGAAACTTCTTTAGAAATTAAAGAATGTAAATAATATTCAAATTTATCTCCATACTTATTAAGCATATAAAGCATTATTTCTTCAAATTTTAAAGATAATAATGCATTACTATAACTATGATCTATAAAGGTACTAGAAGATAATGAACTTATAAAAGCCGCAATATAATCGTCATTTTCAATCACAAAATAGGGCACATCTTCTTTCTGTGGTTTTATATTGTTGGTGTACTTACTTAAAAAATCGGTGAGTTTATTTTCCGAAAAAAAGAAAAGCTTACAGTAATAAATAGCTTCCGTATCTAGTAATTCTGTCCAAAGCCAATTTCCTTTTTTAAGCAATAAGGATTGGTCTTTATTTACAGCAACTGCATTTCCTGCAAAGTGAACTTGCTTTTTACCAACTTGTAAAAAACTGAACATATTCATGCCTAAATTAACCTTACTTTTTACAACATCAGTGGTCATTTTAAAGTCGTAGACAAATAAATCTAGACTTTCTTTTTTTTCCTTAATGAAGATTTCAGGAATATTTTCTATTGGCATTTGGTATTGTTTTGCTGTTTATTATATCTCTTCCAATTAAATAATCATTAACCAATTTTTGTGAAATACTTGTTTAGTGCTATTTCAGGAAGCGTAACATCTTGTTCTTTTTATCACTTTAAAGTGCAAAAATCATTTCAATTCTTTTCATTATAATGATGCGAAGTTACCTTTTTTCTTCAAACATTCCTCCTATTCGTTTTCCGAAAATCATATAATATTCTGACAAATAAACATAAAAAAACATCCTCCAATAAACCATAAATACGTAAATTTACATCGTTAAAATTAGCATCAATATTATGGAATACAGAATAGAAAAAGACACAATGGGTAACGTTAACGTTCCTGCAGACAAACTTTGGGGAGCACAAACAGAACGTTCTCGTAACAACTTTAAAATAGGTCCAACAGCATCTATGCCTTTAGAAATTGTTTATGGTTTTGCTTACTTAAAAAAAGCAGCAGCATTTACTAACTGTGAGTTAGGTGCTTTAGCTATTGAAAAAAGAGATCTTATTGCACAAGTATGTGATGAAATTTTAACTGGAATGCATGATGACCAGTTTCCGTTAGTAATTTGGCAAACAGGTTCTGGTACGCAAAGTAACATGAATGTAAATGAGGTTATTGCTAATAGAGCACAACAAATTGCAGGAAAAGTTATTGGCGAAGGAGAAAAAGTCATTCAGCCAAATGACGATGTAAACAAATCACAATCCTCTAATGATACCTTTCCTACAGGAATGCATATTGCTGCCTACAAGAAAATTGTAGAAAACACCATTCCAGGAGTAACAAAACTACGAGATACCTTAAAAAAGAAATCGGAAGCATTTAAAGAAGTCGTAAAAATTGGTAGAACGCATTTAATGGATGCTACGCCACTTACACTCGGACAAGAATTTTCGGGTTACGTATCGCAATTAGATCATGGATTAAAAGCCTTAAACAACACATTAGAACATTTAAGTGAACTTGCTCTTGGTGGTACAGCCGTTGGTACCGGATTAAATACACCAAAAGGATACGCAAAACGTGTTAGTGAATTTATTGCAGAATTTACAGGCTTACCTTTTATAACAGCTCCAAATAAATTTGAAGCACTTGCTGCTCATGACGCATTAGTAGAAACGCATGGTGCTTTAAAACAACTAGCTGTTTCTTTAAATAAAATAGCTAATGATATTCGTATGATGGCTTCTGGTCCTCGTTCTGGTATTGGAGAGATTACTATACCTGCAAACGAACCTGGAAGTTCTATTATGCCTGGAAAAGTGAATCCTACGCAATGTGAAGCTTTAACCATGGTTTGTGCCCAAGTAATGGGGAACGATGTAGCTGTTAGCGTTGGTGGTATGCAAGGACATTATGAACTTAACGTGTTTAAGCCAATGATGGCTGCAAACGTTTTACAATCTGCACAATTAATTGGAGATGCTTGTAGAAGTTTTGAAGAACATTGCGCTGCTGGAATTGAACCTAACCATGCTGTTATTAAAGAATTACTAAACAACTCTTTAATGTTAGTAACAGCTTTAAACACTAAAATTGGGTATTACAAAGCTGCAGAAATTGCAAATACAGCGCATAAAAACGGAACAACGCTTAAAGTAGAAGCTATAAATCTTGGTTACGTTACTGCTGAAGATTATGACGCTTGGGTAAAACCTGAGAATATGGTTGGTGGCTTAAAATAACGATTACACCCTTTATTTTACCGATAAAAAGTACGCATTTGCTATTTACTATATTTGTAAATAAATAGCTACAGAACATGCACCATAAAAAACGAAAACATATGAAAAGAAAACTACTTACAATTATAATAATTACTATTGCTAGCAATTTAATTTATTCACAAAGTTGGATATTAGAAAATATTGATCCTGCAACTGGAGATGGCGCCTATGAGATTGCATCTGGGGATCTTGATGGTGATGGAGATATGGATATTGTTATGGCTACTTATCATTATAATAACGGTACACCAATACAAGATTATATCAAATGGTATAAAAATGATGGAGCCGGAAACTTTTCAATTGAACCAACTTTATCATCATCTATTCTTTGGGTAGATGGTCTTATAATTGCTGATATTGATGGCCAATTTGGTGATGATATCATTGCAACTTCTCTTAACCAAGGCAAACTAGTTTACTTTTTAAGTGATGGAGCTGGAGGGTTTGGACCTGAAGTAGCAGTTGATAATATGCTTGGTGAACCAGCTCAAGTTGTTGCTGGTGATATTAATGGTGATACTTTTACTGATATAGTTATAGTGGATTATTATAACGCAACGGCACCTGCCGCTAGTAGAGTTAAATGGTATGCTGGAAACGGAATGGGTGGTTTTACTGTTCAATCTGATATTGAAGAGGACACTACTTCTCCTTATACGCTTCCATATTATACAGATTTAGCAGATTATGATAATGATGGTGATTTAGATGTTTTAGTCGGTTATTTTAGCGCTGGACAGCCAATCGAAATATTTTATAATCAATTCGTAGAAACTGGCACTGTGTCTTGGATTAAAGATGCGGTAACTGTTAATACAGGAAGTTCTTATTTATTTGTAGTTAAGTTTGCAGATGTAAATAATGATGGCCAAATGGATGTAGTTAAAGTAGATAATTCATCTGGAGATGTTCAGTGGTTTGATAAAATAAAAAATGGAGCTTCTACAACACACACCATTTCTGATGCAAGTACAATTGCTAGACCTGGAGCTATTGCTGTTACTGATATGGATGGTGATTCTTTTAATGATGTTATACTTACAGATAGTGGTACAGGTAATGATGCCGTTATTTGGTTTAAAGGTGCAAGTAATGCAAATCCAAGTACATCTCACGAATTAATTGTAGATACTAATTATCAAATGTTTGATATTACTGTAAATGATTTTAATGGAGACAGCAAAAAGGATATCGGTACCGTTGGTCGTGCTAGTAGCACAGTAGATTGGATAGAAAATAATTTGCCTACTTTAAGTATGGAAGAAAATACCTTTTCTGATTTAACAATATATCCAAATCCGACAAAGGATATACTTAATTTTAAGCGTTCTAATACAGAACCATTGGATATATCAGTCTATGATGTTTTAGGAAAAAAAATAATATCACATACTATAAATACTAATGATTATATGGATGTTTCTGGTTTAGCAAGCGGATTATATACTATTAGAGTTAATAATTCCACTGAATCATACAAGTTTGTAAAACAATAAACTTCTACACTTTATAAAATTTAAAGCGTTGGCATATTGCCAACGCTTTTTTATTTCCTTAAATTTAGGCTTTAATATAAAATCTATGTCCTTACTAATTACCAATATTAAAGAATTACTACAAGTTAGAGATACCAACGTTTTGAAGGTTTCTGGAAGCGATATGAAAACACTTCCAAGCCTTAAAAACGCATATATCTACATGGAGCATGATACCATTGTAGCCTATGGTAGTATGCAAGACTTAACATCTATAGAAGCTGATAAAGTAATAGATGCCACAGGAAAAATAGTACTTCCCACTTGGTGTGACTCCCATACACACATCGTTTATGCAGGAAATAGAGAACAAGAATTTGTAGATAGGATTAATGGATTAAGTTATGAAGACATCGCAAATCGTGGTGGTGGAATCTTAAATTCAGCAGAAAAGCTTCAAAACACCTCCGAAGAAGATTTATACCAACAATCTATTCAACGCGTGCACAAAGTCATGAAGCTTGGTACAGGAGCTTTAGAAATTAAATCTGGCTATGGCTTAACTGTGGAAGCAGAACTAAAAATGCTTCGCGTTATAAAACGCATTAAAAAAGAATTTCCTATAAAAGTAAAAGCTACTTTTTTAGGTGCTCATGCGTTACCAAAAGCATATAAAGAAGACAAAAAGGGTTATCTAGATCTAATGATTAATGAAATGCTTCCTCAAATTGAAAAAGAAGGACTTGCTCATTATATAGATGTTTTTTGCGAAAAAGGCTACTTTAGTTTAGAAGATACAGATCGCTTACTTACCGCAGGAAAAAAACATGGCTTAACGCCTAAAATCCATGTCAACCAATTTAACGCTTTTGGCGGCATTGCTCTTGGCGTAAAACATAACGCACTTTCTGTAGATCATTTAGAAGAATTAAAAGACGAAGACATACAAGCCCTAAAAGGAAGTAATACCATTGCAGTAGCACTACCTTCCTGCTCCTACTTTTTAAGTATACCATATACGCCGGCCAGAAAAATAATAGATGCAGGATTACCTTTGGCTCTAGCAACAGACTATAATCCTGGTTCTACACCTAGCGGAAACATGAATTTTGTGGTAAGTACTGCTTGTATAAAAATGAAAATGACACCAGAAGAAGCGATAAACGCAGCAACTATAAATGGTGCGTATGCCATGGGAATTTCTAATCAGTACGGAAGTATTACTAGAGGTAAAAAAGCAAACCTAATTATAACCAAAGAAGTACCAAGCTACAACTTTTTACCTTACGCTTTTGGCGAAAATAATATAGACACCGTAATTATAAATGGAAGCATCCTATAATTTTGTATTAAATGCCTTAAAACCATTATCCAAATCCTGAATTGCTTTAGGCTTAACAGATTTTATTTCGGTTTGTGAATACACAAAACATTTACCTTAAGGAAGAAATATAAACTAAAGTAATTTCATCGCTATTCAAAAAGAAAATAAAGGAACTTGTTCTACTAAACATGTATTTTTAAAAGAAATTGCTATTGAAAATAAAGTAGCGAAGATTCCATTTTGTTTATGTATTTATAATAGGAAAGAAACGAATACTTTAAGAATGGATGAAATTTTAGCAAATTATAACTTAGCATATATTCCTGAAGCACACACCTATTTGAAGTTTAAAGACCAACTATTGGATTTTACTAGAAACCAAGAAAGTCAAACATCGTTTAATATGCAATTCTATTGGAAGAAATAATCCTTCCGAAGGACATATAAAACTACATTAAAAGCAGGATTTCTTTTAAAAACACTCCATATACTTTTCAAGAAATTTGGAATACTAGAGATGCTTGTATTACACAATTATGCAAATAAAAAAGCCTGAAACGAAATAGTCCCAGACTTTTAAATGGATTAATTACTAACTATTATTTTAAAGAAAACTCGTCGCTTGAAATTAATTCTTTTTCATTAAAAACATTAACTACATAACGTCCTTTTACAAAATCGTTATCTCCTCTTGCGGTAACAAACTCACAAACGTCTAAAGAGTTATTCTCATAATTAAACTTGCTAATAACACTATAGTTTAAAATTTGGTCTTCAAATTGAACTTGTGCATTTTCACCTAAAATATTATTTCCAGGACCTATTACTTGCACATAAAATTCTTGATCTCCTGCTTGTACTAATCTATTTTTAGCAACCGTATAACAAACTCTAATCTTATCTACACGTCTTGCTCTCTCTGTAGGAATTAATTTACCAGAACTACGTTCTATTACGCCATATCCTTTTAAACCGACTGTATTTAAAACAGATGCCGTTTCCATCACTTCTGCTAAAGCTGTATTTTGTACTAATAAAGAATCTGTAAACATAGTACGTTGCTCTAGTCTAACTTTAGTACTATCTAAAGAGGTTGCTAGCAATTGGTTCTCCACTTTCAATCTATCATTTTCCACTAAAAGAACATCCATTTCTTTTTGTAAGGATAAGTACTTTTGTTTGTATTTCCATAAGCTCCCAACATTTGCTTCCGATACTTTTAAAGAATCCATAAGTCCTTGAATACGTTCTTTAGCTTCAATTAATTTTTCATTAGCTATATCATTTTCACCAATAGCAATATCATATTGTTTTGCCATATTGCTTAAATCATTCATTACTAATTGCTTTTCTTTAGTAAGCTGCACTTCATTTTCTTTTTTCTCTTGGTATAAAGTAGAAGTATAAAATCCAGTTCCTAAAAATAATGCTAATGCAATACCTAAAGCTACTTTTAATCCTATGCTATTTTTATTATCTGTCATAATTACTTGTTTTTAAGGTTAAAATTTAGAGCGTAATTGTTGTTTCAAATATATTTATTATTTAATATTATAATTCTTGTTTCGTATAAAAAAAATGTACTTTTATTTACTTAAAAAAACAGACTTCATTTTATGGACAAATTGGTTTTATTTAACGACACAAAACTAAAAAGCTTGCTTAGTAAAAGACCAAAAGAATCTAAATTTGGTGAACACATTAAAGTACTAACTACTGTTTCCAATATATACGAGCAACTTATAAATTTAGATGTTAGCTATGTTTTGATTGGCTTACCGGAAGACGTAGGCGTTTTTGCAAATCACGGAAAATCAGGCGCTTCCACTACATTTGAAGCCGTAATTAAAATTTTGTTAAATATACAGAGTAACCAATTTACACATGCTAATAAAGTCCTTGTTTTAGGACATTTAGATTTTAATGAAGCCTTAGAAAAACTAGAAAAATTAGATCAAACCAAAAGCAAAGACATAACCAAAGCTAGAAAAATGGTGCAAAAAATAGACAAACAGGTGTCTAATTTAGTACATACTATAGTGAAATCTGGTAAAATTCCGATTATTATTGGTGGCGGACATAACAACGCTTATGGTAATATTAAAGGGAGTTCGCTCGCTTTAAATACCGCTGTAAATGTTGTGAATTTTGATGCACATACCGATTTTAGAGATGAAGAAGGAAGGCATAGTGGTAATGGTTTTAGCTACGCTTTCGCGGAAGGTTTTTTAAATAATTACTTTATTTTTGGGTTGCATGAAAACTATAATTCGCAAAACATTTTAAACCGCATTGCAAAGCAAAAAAGGATTTCCTTTAATACGTTTGAAGCAATTGCTATTCGAAGAGAACTGAAATTTAAAAAAGAAATGGAGCGCGCTTTAAAACACGTTTCTTCAAAACCTTTTGGTATTGAAATAGATTGTGACGCTATTGAAAACATACCTAGTAGCGCCAAAACACCAAGTGGGTTTTCGGTTACCAAAGCTAGAAACTTTATAGATTATTTTGCAAAACATAAAAACGCAACGTACTTGCATATTTGTGAAGCAGTCGCTACTCCAGAAAACGAAACACAAGTTGGTAAATTAATAAGCTATTTTATTACCGATTTTATTAGATCTAATACCGCAAAATAATGACAAAAATTAAGTTAGAACTTTTCCGATTAGGACTTACATTTATAATTTTTGTATTTGTAATCACACTAGTATTTATGGAACTTAATCAAGTGCGATCCAATTGGTTCTCGGCATTTTCTAAAGTCTTCTCTACTCCTGCTTTTGTATTGAGTTTTTTAATCCCAGTTTGGATGATTGTAGATTTAATACGCAAAAAAGTCGCGGATAAATCTATATTTAATCTTACCTTTTTTATATCTACTATATCTATATTACTCCTGTTTTTCGCAATAATATTCCTTAAATAAAAGATTTCCTTTGGAAAATAAAATATTTAGCATTAATTTTACATAAGTACTTATATAACTATTTATATTATGGATGCATTACAGGGATTTGGAGAATTAGGAATAGGTTCTAGATTAAAACGAATAAGTGAGTCAATGATGAAGGAAACGCAGCTAGTTTATACTTATTTTAACCTAGATTTTGATCCCTATTTATTTCCTGTATTTAAGATTATTACGAATAAAAAAGAGGTCACAACTACCGAAATAAACGACTCTTTAAACATATCACAACCTGCAATTACTCAGTCTATTAATAAATTATTAAAAAAAGAATTAATAACGGTAACCGCATCTAAAACAGATAAAAGAAAAAAGAATATTCAGCTATCAAAAAAAGGAGAACAATTTCTTATCGAAGTCCATCCAATTTGGAATGCAATTGATCTAGTAATAAAAGATTTTACGACAGATGCTTCTACTTCTTTAATAGAACATTTAAATAGACTAGAAAGTAAATTAAATACGCAATGTATGAGTCAATTAATTATAGATAAAATACAAATGAAAACACAAACAGCATTAGAAATTATCGCTTTTAAGAACAAGTATGCCAGCGATTTCTATACTTTAAATATGGAATGGTTAAAAAAATATTTTGAGGTAGAACCTTATGATAAAAAGGTATTAAGCGAACCTGAAAATTATATTATAAATAAAGGCGGGTATATATTTTTCGCAAAATTAAATGACGAAATTGTTGGTACCGTTGCATTAATGCCAATACAAGAAAAAGGAACGTTCGAACTAACAAAAATGGCAGTTTCGCCAGAACACAGAGGCTTTAAAATAGGACAGAAACTCATGCAACATTGCCTAGACTTTGCCAAAGAACAAGAATTTAAAAGACTACTACTCTACTCTAGCCGAAAATTGGAAAATGCCATCTACATTTATAGAAAATTCGGTTTTATTGAAGTACCTGTGGAAGCAAATTGCGTTTATGAACGTTGTGATATTAAAATGGAATATCCGCTGTAAATAGAACAAAAAAAAGACGTTTCTAAAGTAGAAACGTCTTTTTAACCAACTAAACTTAACTATTAAATTTGTATAACTACTGTGCTTCCACCTTAAGCACTTAGTTTCTCTGCTTTTACATTATTTGTTTCTTTAACCTCAAATTGATTAGAAGTATTATTTTCTCCTCCAGCTTTTAAGGCTTTATCTCCTGCAAAAAATGCTTTATGGTCATCTCCAAGATCAGAACCCGCCATTCTTTGATGCTTTACACAAGAAACTCCTTTTCTAATTTCTTGTCTTTGTACACCTTTTACGTATGCTAACATGCCATCTTCACCAAAATAACCTTCGGTTAAATCATTCATGTGTAATGCCGTTGTATGATAGGTTGGTAAAGTAATTAAATGGTGAAAAATACCAGCTTCTCTTGCTCCATCCTTTTGGAACGTTTTAATTTTCTCGTCTGCGCGGAAGCACAATTCGGTATTATCATATGCTGCATTCATTAAATTATTTCTGTCGTAAGCAGTCATATTTTCTCCTTCCGCAAGCATTTCTTCAAATACTTGTTTACGGAAATTTAAGGTCCAGTTGAAAGATGGCGAATTGTTATAAACCAATTTTGCATTCGGCACCACTTCTTTCACTCTATTTACCATGTGTGCAATTTGTTTCACATTTGGTGTTGGTGTTTCAATCCATAATAAATCTGCGCCATTCTGAAGACTTGTAATACAATCTAAAACCACACGATCTATATTCGATCCTTCTTTAAATTTGTATAAACCGTTTGGTAAACGTACCGGACGCACTAATTTGCCATCTCTTTTAAGCAATACATCATCTTCTTTTGCATCTGTAATAGCTATCTCTTTGGCTTCTACGAAAGCTAAATACTGCGACGCTAAATCTCCTGGCTCCTGACTCACTGGAAGTTTTTGTGTTAAACCTGCTCCTTCCGAATCTGTTCTTGCTACAATAATTCCGTCTTCTATTCCTAACTCTAAAAAAGCATAACGAATAGCGTTTAGTTTCGCAATAAAATCTTCATGAGGAACGGTTACTTTTCCATCTTGATGTCCGCATTGTTTCGCATCACTTACTTGGTTTTCTATCTGAATAGCACAAGCGCCAGCTTCAATCATTTTTTTAGTTAACAAATAGGTAGCTTCTTCATTACCAAAACCTGCATCAATATCTGCTATAATTGGAACAATATGTGTCTCAAAATTATCTATCTCATTTTGTACATCTTCCCCATTTTCTAGTCTTTTGAATAAATCATTTAATTCGATAGCATCTGCCTGACGTAAAAAATCATAGATTTCAGCTATAAGACTTGGTACTGCTGTTTTTTCGTGCATAGACTGATCTGGTAATGGTCCAAATTCAGAACGTAATGCGGCAACCATCCAACCAGAAAGGTATAAGTATCTTTTGCTCGTTGTTTTATGATGCTTTTTAACAGCAATCATTTTTTGTTGCGCAACAAATCCGTGCCAGCAACCTAATGATTGTGTGTAGTTTGATGTATCCGCATCATAGGCAGCCATATCTTCACGCATAATTGCTGCAGTATATTTAGCGATATCTAAACCTGTTTTAAAGCGATTTTGTGTCACCATTCTAGCAGCACTTTCTGGACTTATGGCATTCCAAGTATTTCCATACTTTGCTTTAAGATTTCTTACTGTTTCTAAAGCCGAACTATAATTACTTTGTGCTAAATTTTTCATAATTTTGTATTTATGTATTAAGATTTTTTTCTAGATTTTGATATTGTTGTCTCGCAAACTATTGCAGTAGTTGCGAGACTTTTTTTTTACCCTTAGTATGCGATAGAACTTCGTTGTGAAGTTTGGAGATACAATAAATACTAGTGTTTTTTATTTTTAGCATAGCATTGTTATGGTGAAAATAAAAGGCGCTGCGCAGCGATAGTATTTGCAGTAGCTCCAAGCTGTAATAGATTTTCTATTGTATACTATGGGTTAAATGTATTGGTATGCTGGAAGCGTTAAAAACTCTTCGAATTTTTCCTGGGTTACTAGTCTTTCAAACAACTGAATTGCTAATTCAAACTTGGTATTTTCTATCTTATCGGAACCAATTATGGTAATTATTTTTTCGACTTCACTATCCAAAATAGCATCAAATAAAGTTCTCGTAAACAATCTACCATCCTCTAACTTGACTTCGTTTTTTAGCCATTGCCAGACTTGTGTTCTGGATATTTCGGCAGTTGCTGCATCTTCCATTAAATTGTAAAGAGCTACAGCTCCATGACCTCGTAACCAAGCTTCGGTATATAAAATACCTACATTAATATTTTTTCTTATTCCTGCTTCGGTAACGGTTCCTTGAGGGATTTCGACTAAATCTTCAGCGGTAATATGTACGTCTTCACGAAGTACATCCAATTGGTTTGGTGTTAGCATATATTTGTTAAATTCTTCCATAGCCACTGCTACCAAATCTGGATGCGCAACCCAAGTACCATCATGACCATTTTTAACTTCGCGTTCTTTATCTTTTCTTACTTTTTCTAAAGCTGCAGCATTTGCTTGTTCGTTATTTTTAATCGGAATTTGTGCCGCCATTCCTCCAATAGCAAGAATTCCTCTTTTATGGCAACGTTGAATTACTAACTTTGAATAGGCATCCATAAACGGAGTTGTCATAGTTACTTGATCGCGATTAGGAACTACAAAATTTGGATGGTTTCTGAATTTTTTGATGTACGAGAAAATATAATCCCAACGACCACAATTTAAACCTACAATATGCTCTTTCAGCTCATAAATAATTTCATCCAACTGAAAACTTGCTGTAATCGTTTCTACTAATACCGTTGCTTTAAAAGTTCCTTGGGACACATTTAAATATTCTTGTGCGAAAACAAAAACTTCATTCCACCAACGTGCTTCTAAGTAATGTTCTAATTTTGGAAGATAGAAATATGGAGCAGTTCCATTTTCTAGCATCGCTTTGGTGTTATGAAACACATACAAACCAAAATCTACTAAGCTTCCAGAAGCTTCTTCATTATTAATTAAAATATGTCTTTCATTTAAATGCAAACCTCTTGGTCTCACCAATAAAACCGCTGTTTTATTATTTAATTGATACGACTTATCTTTTCTAGAATCATACAAAGAAATCGTTTTATTATTGGCATCTATTAAGTTTTGCTGTCCTTCAATAGTATTCGTCCAGGTTGGTGCATTACTATCTTCTAAATCTGCCATAAACGTTTTTGCGCCAGAGTTTAAAGCATTAATAATCATCTTTCTATCTACAGGACCAGTAATTTCTACCCGTCTATCTTGCATATCTAACGGAATTCTACCTGCAGTCCAATCGCCTTCTCTAATATTTTTAGTCTCTCTAGGAAACTCTGGAAATTTGCCAGTATCAAAAACGGCTTGTTCTTGTTCTCGTCTGCTTAATAACTCTATTCTTTTCGAATTAAATTTTTCATGTAAAGCAGTTATAAAAGTTAAAGCATTATCGGTTAAAATTTCTGGATAGTAATTTTTCACCTCCTTTGCGAATTGGATCTTCGTTTGTTTTAAAAGTATGTTTTCCATGTTGTTATGATTTTACTCTACAATATTAAAACAAACTTTTTAATAAAACAAGCGAACGTTCGCTAAATTTTATATTTCCGCTTTTTTTATAAAGTTCGCAATATTTTGTATCTTTGATTTTATAATTATGGAAGAAGAATATATAAAGCTCATATTTGGCTTGAAACTCAAGCAAATACGCACAGACAAGGATTTATCGCTTTTTGGTTTATCGAAACTTTCTGGGCTCTCAAAATCGTATTTAAACGAAATAGAAAAAGGAAAAAAATATCCAAAACCAGATAAGATTGCCACACTTTCTGAGAAATTAGATATCCCTTATGACCAAATGGTATCGCTAAAACTAGATAAGAACCTCGCTCCTATTGGTGAGATTCTTCAGTCGAAGATTTTAAAAGAAATTCCGTTAGAAGTATTCGGTATTAAAGAAAGCACTCTAATTGAAATTGTGGCAAATGCGCCAGCAAAAGTAAATGCTTTTATTAGTACGATTATTGAAATTGCAAAACATTATAATTTTAGTAAAGAAAGTTTTTACTTGGCTTCGCTGCGTTCGTATCAAGAAGCAAACAATAATTACTTTAATGATTTAGAAGAAAGTGTTATTGCTTTCGCGAAAGCATATCAAGTCGATTTAACCCAACCGATTACTTCTAAGGATTTGGAAGATATTTTAGTGGAAGAATACGGTTACACCATTCATAATAACGAATTAGACAAACATAAAAGCTTAATTAATCTACGTTCTGTGTTTGTGCCAAAAAACAAAACCTTACTGTTAGCTAGTGAAATTGATGATGCACAGCGGACTTTTATTTACGCCAAGGAATTAGCATATAATTATTTAAAATTAGAAGATAGACTGTATACTTTCTCTTGGATTAAATTTGAAAATTTCGATCAGGTTTTAAACAATTTTTATGCTTCGTATTTTGCAGGAGCATTAATTTTACCAAAAGCATTAATCACACAAAAACTAAAACTCATTTTTGATAAAAAGACTTTTGATACTTCTCTTTTTGAGAAAACAATGCAAAGTTTTAATGCTTCGCCAGAATCTTTTTACCAACGTTTAACCAATATTTTACCCAAAGAATTTAATATTCAGAATTTATTCTTTTTACGATTTACACATAAAGCCGGTAGTGATAAATATCATCTTAAAAAAGAATTACATTTATCACATCAACATTCTCCTCGTGCTAATGAAACGAATGAAAGTTATTGCCGACGCTGGGTTTCTTTACATGTATTAAAAGAAATTAGCGCCAACCAAAAAGAGCATGTATTTGATATGCAAATATCGAATTACCCAAGTGATAATATGAAGTATTTAGTGCTTTCTTCCGCTACTAAAGATCCTTTTAGAGAAAACCATTATCGAAGTATTAGTATTGGATTATTAATAAACAAACAACTACTTAAGAAGCTTCATTTTGCGGAAAACAAAAAAATAATAACACAAGATGTTGGTGTTACTTGTGAGCGTTGTGCGATTCATAATTGTGCAGTTAGAAAAGCGCCAGCTATATTTTTAGATCGACATGCAAAAAACAAAAAAATTGAAAATGTGGTAAGCGATTTGATGGAGAAGTTTAGTTAGAAAATAATTTTATAAAGGATACATTTTTACAATTACTAAAACACCTTTAAATTTTACACGAATATGGCTAATTAAGATAATTATTTAAAGCATCTATAACTTCATTTGGTTCTGAACGTGTTCTATAATCTACATTGACATAGCTCCATTTTACTAAGCCATCAGTACCTAAAACAAAAGTAGCTGGAATAGGTAATATATTTCTATTTCCATTATTAATTGTTTCTAAGTCGAGATTACGATCTACTCGCATGTGCTCCATTAAAAACTCAGGAACTTCCCAAGCAACTCCATATTGCGAAGCTACTTTTGCATCTTGGTCTGATAATACTATAAATTCTATTTCACTAATTTCATTTTTAGATAAGGAACCATCAGGCACCTGAGGACTAATAGCGACTAATGTTGCTCCTAGTGCTTTAATATTCTCTAATTTAGCTTGTAAAGCTCTAAGTTGTAAATTACAATATGGGCACCAATCCCCACGATAAAATGTAATAACCACAGGCCCTTTATCTAATAAACTCTTTAGTGTAACTAAATTTCCTTCAGGATTTGGAAGCACAAAACTTGGTGCTTTTTCACCAACCATAATAGCATTTTCTCCCTCCTGGAAAGCTTTTGCTTTATTAATAATAGCATCAACACCTTTCATAAAGTCAGGCTTAGCTTTTCTCCCAGCTGCAATTTTAGCATCTGTTTGCTCTTTTAAGGTTTTCATTAATTTTTTTAATTAAAAGCAGTACCGCTTATTTTTTTAGTGCATTTCTAATTGAGAAATATTTTTTATTAAGTAAATACTTTGATCACAATATGTGAATTGATAGCAAAAAAATACTTGAAACCGTTTACTAGATTTTTCACTAGTTTTACATCAAAAAGAAATCGCTACTCTTCTATTTTAACAGTTTCCTTTAAAGCCTTAATAGAATCAATCTGACGTTGTAATTTTTCAATTTGCAACGACTCTTTATCCACAGCAGGAATTGCTTTTATAGAATCTAAAATCTTTTGCGCTGTTTCTATCGTTTTTGTTTCCTCTGCAAAATAATAGCCAATACCTTCACTAGATCTCCAAGCTTCGTTTAATTGGTCGTATACTGTTTTTTCCCATTGACTCGGGTGTTTCGCATCAATCCAAACCACATCTCTATATTCACTATCTATTAAAGCTAAATCTGGAGTTGCAGAACCATCAAATTGTGCACTTTCGTCTCTTATTGCAGAAACGGTTCCTAGGAAAAACATACGTTTTCTACCAGCTATATCTTTAATATACGGTCTAAATTCTACAGGTTTGTTGACCGACCAATCGTATTCTTTTCTAGACTCTATTACTTTTAAAGGCATTGCCGAAACTCCTGCATATCCTTGCTTTTTGGAAGCATGATCATAATAATACAAAGCATCTGTACCATCTGCAGGAACAAATACACTATAGGTTAAACTGGTACGTTCATCACCAACTGGTTCTAAACCAAACCAATGATATAAACCACTATAAGCACTTACTTTGGTATCTGAAAAATCGAAATCCGTTACAAATGGTTGCTGATTTTGATCGTTCGGTAAATTCGGAATTTTAACTGCTGTTTTCATATTCCAAGGTAATGGATCACTAAATCCGCCAAGAAATTTTAAAGATTCTGCTTGCAGGCGAGAAACCTTTTCCGACAAGGTATTTTGTTTCGTTAAATACGGATGGTTTTGCATTTCTTCAGGTGAAATAAAAGTCCCTTTACCAATAGTAACACGTTCTAGATAATCATTAAAATCGTGTTCTCCACTATCTACAACCATTACACCTCCAAAGGTTGGATATGGAAATAAGAAGCCTTTCCACTTAATTAAACTTACGACTTCTACCCATTTTCCGGAATCATTTTTCATATAAAACGTATCGCTTGGCTCGTAATTAAAAAGCATCCAAGGATTAAAACGTTGCACCACTGCGTTGTATGTATTTCTACTAAACTTTAGAGATTCACCAATAGAAAAAGTTACTGCAATTCTGTTTTCACTAGAAAAACGTGGAAAAGGTGTGGTACTCGAAACCGAAAAAACTTCTTCGGTATTATCACTCATCCCTTGCCAAACGTATTTCTCTGTAGGCTGGATTGCCATCGTCCATTTATTTAAACCATCTACTCGAACTAAATGCGGTAAAGAAACATCTTTCGTTTCACCAACACTTTCGTTAGCCATCGAATAAATGTTTCTTAAAGGCTGGATACGTTCGTTTTGCGTTAAAGGCAATTCGTTTATTTCAATTTTATTCAGATTATTAAAAACGTTATATGTTTTCATATAATCATACATTTTAAAATGCCAACCTGCAAAATAAAGGATCCCAAAGAAAAGCATCATCATTACCAAAACACCAATTCGGCTCCCTCCAGAAGCTGTATTTCTAAATCTTCGCAAACCAAAATAGAGCACAATAGCACTTAGAAGAATTACAAAAATGTACTTTCTAAAAAATAGTAAGGCTGGTTGATAATCGTCACGCAACACAAATAATGTGATGATTAATATTAGCAATCCAATAATTACTATTCTTTTTTGCTTTCCTCCTTTATTCCAGTAGTTTTTTAACATTTTTTATAGCTTTTTGCCACTAGTTATTAGCCTTTAGCTACTATGGCAATTTGTTAGTTTTTTGTTTTGTCATTCTGCGCTACGACGCAGAATCTATTATTTTTTTGTGGATTCCGCATCCAATGCGGAATGACAAGTAGTTACATTAATCCTTTATCTTTTAAACGCTCTCTTGCGCTCTTCGTTTCTACTTTTGTTTCGTCTTTAATCTCTGCAATATCATCTTCTCTTTTAGAAAAAGTTTGTTCTCCTTTTTCCTTTAAGTCCTCCATAAAATCTTTTCCTTTTTCAATAGTTTCATGAAAAACATCTTCAATAGATTCGCTTTGTTCGTCTATCACTTCGCTAGATTTAAACACAAAATTAGCAATATAAGTTCCTACTAAGGTTCCTACAATCATCGATGCGAATAAAGAAATAGTTGCAATATCTATAGGAATTAAAAATCGTGCGATTACAATTCCTACTAAAAACAAGGAAGTAATAAATACAATACGCAACAATAAAGATTGCTGATATACAAAGCCTTTTTTACTTGTGGCACGCATTTGTAATTCTTTAGCATTAAAAAGCTTATTAAAAAAACGATAAACGCCATTTCCTTGTGATTCTCTCCAATACAGAAGGATTCCGAATAAAATAGAAGCGATAAATATGATTAGTTCTAGTGTCATGTTTTGTTAGTTGTTTTGTCATTCTGCGCTTAGCCTGTACTCAACTTGATTGGGTAACGCAGAATCCATTAATATTTCCAATCGGATGATAAATCCTCCCAATTCTTGTTTTCTTTTTCAATCAAATCAATTTTCCATTGTCGATTCCAATTCTTTAATTGCTTTTCTCTTTTAATTGCATCGTTTACATATTGAAATTGTTCAAAATAAACTAAAATATGCAAACCATACTTTTTAGTAAAACCTTCATACAGCTTATTTTTATGCTCAAACATCCTTCTTTCTAAATCATTCGTCATTCCAATATATAATGTTCCATTTTTCATATTAGAAAGTATATATGTGTAATACTGATGATAATTTCCTTTCATTTTATAATGGATTCCGCATCCAGTGCGGAATGACAAACCTATGTTTAAACTATAACTACTAAATTAGTCTAATTTCTTTATATATTGTTACTAATAGTTTCTATAACCCAATCTTTCATAGAGTCACTAAAGGTTTGATATGCTTTATAAAAAGCTTCTTTATCATACCAATATAAAAACAACACATCTTTTGATGAAACATTAATTAGCAGTTTCCAGATTAAATCTTGGTGTTTTGCATTTAACGACGAATGTGGTTGGTGTAATGCATCATAAAACTTTTGATCCACTAAATCATGGATTTTAAAAGCATTGCTTCGCTCTATTTTTTCTAAATAGATTTCTACGCCATTTACACGCTTTAAAGCTTCTGCATCTATGGTATTTAAGTATCTTCTAAATAGCACATTATCATTCAGAATATCTTTTATAGGATGTTTGGTTTCTTTTAATTCTTGATACAGCATCATTTTTTTTACACGACTGTATTGTGGCTTCTCTATAACTTTTTCTAAATCACATTCTATTAACATATGATTTCGCAATTTCTCCATCAGTTCTGGCTGTTCAATATGATAAATTAGCACGTCGTGAATGGTATCTTTTATCGCTTCTTTATAGGTATCCATATCTTCGAAAACCACAATTTCGCTAATAAAATCTCTTAATACATAAACGCCTCCAAGCGCTCTTGTATAAAAAGAGTTGGTTTGAAATTCTAAAGCTGGTAATTCTAAATCTCTCTCACGCAAATCACCAAAGGTCTTCGCCGATTTTAATAATTGCTGTTGTAAATCTTCATCTATAAAATTATTACCTGTTTTAAACTTTTCTATTAGTTGAAATTGCTCTTTTTGCACATGATACAATTCATTTATCAAATGAAAATTAATAGAAACAGTATCATATTTAAGCACATCTAATGGCTCATAAAAAGCATCAATATGCTGATTGAAATCTAAACAAATAGCGCAATCTCTAGTGATATCATTAATTTTACCTTCGTACGTACTAAAAACAAGTTTCATCATTTCCCGATCAAAAGTGTGATATGGAATATAAACTGGTTTTCCTTTTTGTAATGGTGAAATAATAATGCCGTGCGGATTAGCATCACCATGATTTAGGTAATGCATGTCTTTTTTTTCTGCAGCTATTTCCGGACTCCAACCAACGCCGTCGATAGAAAAACTAGTAAGTGTGGTTGCATCAAAGCCTAGTTTCACTAGACATTTGTTGTAACGTTCTACTAATTTTCCACTTATTGGAATTAGTTCACTTTGGTATAAATTTGCTGCTTTTAATTTTTGCATCTTTTTATTTCTTCATCAGTTCGAGGACAAAAACGAATTGCTTCTCGATACTATTTTTTAAATTTCCACCTGTATCTGCAATCTAAATACATTTTAAATGGAATAGCTTCAAAAATCACTTGCTTCTCGATACTATTCTCTCCTTCGTCGAAAATCACTTGCTTCTCGATACTATTTTCTCCTTCGTCGAAAATCACTCGAAGTGACGTTATTGTTCTTTTAATAAATTATTAATCTGTGCATATTGCAATAACATAATTGTTTTTGCATCCATAATCCTTTGATCGTTCATCATTTGAATAGCTTCGATAAAAGAAATTTCTAAAACTTCGATTTCTTCGTTTTCACTTTCTAATCCGCCACCATCATTTACCTGCATGGCGTCTGTATATTCTGCGACAAACAAATACATTTTTTCTGTAACTGCTCCTGGAGAAGTGTATGCTTCTAAAACTTTAGTTGCTTTTGGTATTTTATAACCAACTTCTTCTTCTACTTCTCTAATAATACAAACTTCGGGTGCTTCGTTTTTATCAATTGCACCTGCGCAAACTTCAATAGACATGCCGTCGTTTTTATTGTTTGCATACGCAGGCATTCTAAATTGTTTGGTTAAAATAATGGTCTGTTTTTCTTTGTTATATAATAACACGCAGGTTCCGTCACCTCTATCGTAACTCTCTCTAGATACGCGTTTCCAGCTACCATCGTTAAATTGATAATCGTAATCAATTTGATTTAAAGTTGCCCATGCATTGGAGAGTATTTTAGTTGTTATGTTTTTTAGTTTGTTCATGTTTTAATTTCAAATTTCAGATAACTATTTCTCGATACTATTTTTCGTAGCTCAAAAATCACTTGCTTCTCGATACTATTTTTTCGTGCCTCAAAAATCACTTGCTTCTCGATACTATTTTTTCGTGCCTCAAAAATCACTCGAAGTGACATACGTTTTCATTATTCAACTATTTATTACCAAAAGTATCTCTTGCTTTTAAATCAATATTCATTTGATTGATTCTAGCATCTACCTTACGTTTAAAGTCGGTATCTGCAATTGTTGCTACATTATCTAGGTAACGCACTACTTCTTGTCTTCTTATTTCTGAAAAATCTAAACCTTTCATATTGGCACGCATTAATTCTTGTAGCATATTAAACTTGGTATCGTAATCTTTTTTGAAATAGATTTCCGGATTATCGAACCAATCTTCTTCTAAATCGAAATCGGTTAAACGAAGTGAAACAGCACTTTGAATATTACGAACATCACGAGAAGAAAAGAAAGGAAAGATCTTTTGAATCTCCATATATAGATTTGCATAAAACAAATGATGATTCGTTTTAAAATGCTTTTCTACTTTACCATAAGCATCTAAAACACGCTGTTCTGTTGGTTTATTAGAAACATTTAGAATTTCTCCCATACTTTTTGCTAATCCTTGATCTTGCAGATAACTATAATTTTCTGGACCTTGCATATTTACAAAATCTGGCATGGTAGTATCTAATTTACGCCACCATAAATGATCTTGATCTAAAAAATCATGCTCGGTTCTTGCGCCATCAATTTTAAAACGTCCTTGCACACGAGAAATAACTGCTTTATCTAACATTTCTGGAAGATTGGTAAATAAACCTACCGAACTATTTCCATAATTTACAGCATAAGCACCTTCCGTATAACGTAAAAACACTCCGATTACTTCTTTAACTCCAGCGGAAACACCTTGCGCCGTTCGTTCTTGTAAATTGTTTTCGGCATCATCAATTGGTGCAAAAATTAATTTTGTAGGATCTTGTAATGGTTTCATCCATTCCACCATTTTTTCGGCAGAACCACCTTGAAAGGTACTAATTAAAGTATCTGGCATTGGGTGAAATAAAAATGGAATATCTAAATTATCTGCATGTTCTTTTAGTCGTGTTGCAATAGCTGCAATAAGCATACTTTTTCCCGTTCCCGGAATACCATATCCCATAAAAACAGGCATAAAACCACCAAGTTCTTGAAACGGATTCAATTTTGCTTCAAAATCATAACTCAGCATACGTTCTGTTAAACGTCTAGCAAAGTGTTTTGCATCTCTATTACCTACAATTTGCTCGAATTGTATTTTATTAAATTCGATACTTTTTGCTGTTCCTTGAAATACATTATCCCAACCAGAAACTGCAAAATCACTTTTTTCTAGCTTGTAGGTTCTATCTACAATAGTTTCGGTGTATTCTAAACTACTTTTACGCAGTTGAATTTCATCAATTAAAGCTTCAAAATAAACCACTGTAAAATCAATAACATCTTTATCCGATTTTATAATATCTGGATGTGATAAATATTTATCGTAATAAAATAAGCTACAAGAAATTCCTTTTAAAGGCGAAAGCAAAGAGACTTCTGGAATACCAGCAAATTTTTGCTTCATCACCGATAAATCATCGGAAGCATGTGATTTTAAGTCAAAGAGAATTTTATATGCAGTTGCAAAAAGCATGTATGCTGTTGCGGTGTGCATTTTACTTTCATATTCTCGCTTTCCATTCGTATCTAAAGCCGATTTGTTTTCATTTAAGGTCGATAAACCAGACGCATCATAATAACTATCTTTTATCCAAACCCCTAAAGTAATTCCTTCTTGCACCGCATAAAGCGTATGGTTTAAGTGAATTGGAATTGCTACAGATTCGGGTAATAAACGTTTTTTTAAAGCTAAAATGGTTTTAGAAATCGAAGTTACATGTACATTACTTCCATTATTTGCTCTCGACAAATAGAGTAATATAGATTCGTCCTTGCCATTATCTTCTTTATTCTTGGCACGTTGTCCTTGTTCCCATTGTACCGATTTTATATACGTAGTTGCTTCATCACGAAGCATATCTAATTCGTTTTGCTTTATTGGAAAAGTTGAGTTGTGTTCCATTTGTTTTTAGTTAAAAAATTATTAATGAATAGGGAGAAATAGCCACTAATTCACAAATGCTTATTCTGAATAACTCTCCTCCTTTTTTTAAGGAGGAGTGGATTCCAATTTGAAAAAATTAGAAGACGTGGTGGTTATTACCCTTCCGCCTTTAATTCTAAAAAGAATTAAATCCACCTTCCCTTAAAAAAAGGGAAGGAATTAATTTCTATTATTTATTTTATTCAATTCTAAAATTTGAATTGAGGCTTTTGCAAGTTTATTCCCAATTTCTAAAGTTTTAATTTAATCGAAAATTGTATAGCTTTGCGGATTCTTCAATTTCAGTATCCAAATTACCATCAAATTTAAAACTATGAATCATCCATGTATCGTTTGGTTTATAAAATTGGAATGTGAAACGAATTGGTTGTCTATCATATTTCACCAAGTAGCTCATTAAAATATAACTATCTGCTAATTTTTTTTCAAGAATCAACTCTTTACCATAATACTTACCAACATAGTCTTCATTTAAACCTTGCAACTGACTTTTTAATTGAATAATCGCATCTGCCGATTTACTAATCCATTTATTCGGTTTATATAAGTTATCTATTGCTACTGAAGAACCTTTTTCTTTAAATTCTTTAAAGAATAATTCCACTACTTCAGTTGGATCTCCTTGTGCCACAGTAGAAAATGACACAAAAAACATAATAATTAGTAATACTTTTTTCATTTAAAGATTCTTTTAATTAGTCTATACGTTATTTCAATTCTGAAATCTGAATCGGAGCTTTCGCCAATTTATTCATGATTTCTGGTGTTTTATTATATAGTAATTGAATGATTCTGTGTGGTGCAAATACATAGCGCTGTCTAAAAACAGCATCCCATTTCTGAAAAGTTTGTTTACTAAAAAAACCGCCTTCTTTAAATTCGCTTTGTGATTTTAACGCATCTACTTTAAAGGAAATAGCATAGGAATTTAAAGGAATTGTTTTACTAGCAATACCTTCTAGAATAGCGTGCGTTACTTTATTTTCGTCTTTTGCAAATATGTTATGTATTGGTCCTAAGTCCACACGTTTTATCAATTTAGGAAACACTTTTGGCAACCGTTTATCAATTCCGTAAGCCATGGTATCGATATTCATTTCTCGATCTGCAACGTTTTTAAGCGTGGTATATATTTCGTCTCTTTCTTTTTGCGGATTACTTCCGTCATAATCAAAATACATATAGCAAACAAAAGGTCTATTGTGTGAAACATCATAAAAACTCCAACTTACTAGATGCTCTCCTGGAGAATTTTCTGGTGCTTTTAGAATTTTACCTTGTACAAAACGATTAAATATGAATTCCTTTTTTGCCGAAGCATAATACACTATAGAAGCTGCTTGAAATAGTTTTCGTTTGCTGATTGGTTCTTTTTTATGAAGTAGCGTATCTAAAAACTCTTCTTTTAAAGTGTCTATACTTGTGAGTTTACCTAAGTATTCTTCGCGTAATTCTAGATCGTTGAATAGATAACGAAACTCTAAGTAATTTGGAAAACCAGAATCTGTTAAATCCACCTTCATGTTTTCCTCCTCATCATACATATATTTCACACGCATGGCTTCTACAGAATACAGAAGTAAATCACTGTATTGTTTAAACAGAAGTATTTCTTGTTGGTTTAATATTTGCTTTTGTTGTACTGCAACTAGGAGTTCTTTAAGCGCAAAGTCTACCATATTATGATAGAAAACATATTGCTCTTTGGAATCGAGTATTGCGGAATCTAGTGGTGTTACTATCATTGTTTAGTATTCAGTAAGCAGTATTCCGTAGGCCGTTTGCCGCGAATACATGAATATTTCTTTAGACCTGACAGGTTTTAAAAACCAGCGATGTCTTTTTTTTTGCGTTAAGGATTGAAGCGGCATACTTTTGCTTTTTTGCAAAAGATATAGCGGAAAGCCTGACTTTTTGTTTTCCTGTACGGTTTTAAAAACCGCACAGGAAAACAGAAAGGAACGCCCAAATTAAAACTACTCATAAAACCATGAGATTGCTTCAAATTTGTTTTGTAAAATTCGCAATCCTTTTATGACAACATATCGTCGTCGTTAACTTCTGGTTTTGGAGCATCTGCAGGAGCAGCATCGCCACCTGAAGGTGCATTTGCATCTGCTTTATAATAATCTTCAAAAATTTCTTTCATATCGATACCGTAACGCTCTGCGAAGTTTTTTTGAATTGCTGAATCTTTAGCTCTAATCTCACTTAAAGCCTCTGCATAACTACCATAAACACCTTGCATTACTTTTTCGTGCACCGGAATATTATCCATCATTTCCTGACGCGCTTTTGCACTTGCGGTATGCATAGAAGCAAGAGTTGCACCAATATGCTCATCTGTTTTCACACCTAAATGTTCTAAAATAGCAGCGAATTCCTGATCTGTTCTTGCTTTTAAAGCTACCACATAACCGTCATAATATTTAAGACGCTCATCGGTATCGGACTTTAATTTTGCACGATGTGTTTGTAAATTACTACGTAAAGAAGTTAGTACTTTAATAGTTAAATTATGCTTGTGTACAAAACTATCTTTAGAAGCAGCAAGTGTTGTATATGCATTTTTAAGTCCTTCTAATTCTTCTACTTTTTGTTCTAAAGTGGTTACTGCCGATAATGCTTTGGAGTATTCTTCAGATTGTTTATCTGAAACTTCTTCCAATGCTTGACGTGCTTGTTTTAGTAATGCGTATTGTGCTTCTAGCTTATCTTCTACTTCTTTCTTTTTTTGTAGTGCTTTTGTATGGTTATTACTTGCTTCTACAATTGCCGTCTTAAGACTTTCTTCTACTTCTTTAATTTCTATTTCTCTATCTTTTAAACGTTTTACTGCTGCCTGACTTTTAAAAGAAAGTTCGTTTAATAAGGTTTGCACATCAGCGCTTTCAATACGTTGTTGAAATAATGCTTTTGCTTTATTGTCTGCTTCGTCCCGTGTTTTTTGTGCTTGTTGTAATTCTTGTTCTGCGTCTTTTATTTTACTTTTTCTTCCCCAAAGGTTATTCCAAAACGTATCTGGTTTAGCGTTAGCATCTTCTAGCTCTACTTTTGCACGTTCTAAACGCTTAATAGCATCGTCTATAATTTTTTGTTCTGCTGGATTTAATGCGGAAAAACCTTCGAACATAATACCAACTTCATCTTGATAGTCTGTTAAATCTTTAATAGCATCTAACAAAGTAGTTCTGTCTTTTTCTGCCATATCTACAACATTATCTAATGTTGCATTTAAGATTTTCTGACGACTTTCTGGATCCTCTTCTTGTGCCAATTTAGACTTCATCTGGTCTATGGCTTTTCCCCAATTTACATCTACCTTTTCTGTTTTCTCGTTGGAGCTTGTTTCTAATAAATCAAAATCATCAGACATATTGCGTTGTGTGTTTTAAGTTGAACTATATTTCGTTAAGCAATTTCGATAAAAAATATCAGTATCAAAAACGAAATCGTTTAAAATATAAGTAGCGAATCATAATATTTTGTTACATATTTAATTAATTGTTTTTGGAGTATTACCTTTAAATTATATAAATAAATCCTTATGAAAAATACAATATCACTTCTAATTATTGCTCTTTTATCTCTTTCCAGTTGTAAGAACGATAGCAAAAAAAACACAGAATTAATTACAAAAACAGAAGTTAATACAACAGTTGGAACTGAGATTAACAAGGAAATAAAAATCACTCCAATTAGTCATGCAACTATGGTTTTAGAGTATGAAGATACTGTGATTTACACCGACCCTGTTGGTGGCGCGGATGCTTTTAAAGATCAAAAAAAACCAACCATTGTCTTAATTACAGATATTCATGGCGATCATCTAAGTACTGAAACCTTAAAAAATCTAGATTTAAGTAATGCTATTGTTGTGATGCCAAAAGCAGTATCCGAAAAATTACCAGAACTACATGCCTTAGAGCGTATTGTTTTAGATAACGGAAAAACAACTACTGTAAATAAGCATAACATTGAAGCAATACCGATGTATAATTTAAGAGAGGAAGCTTTAAAATTCCACGCAAAAGGAAGAGGAAATGGTTATGTTATTACCCTTGGCGAAGAGCGTATTTATATTTCTGGGGATACCGAAGATATTCCTGAAATGCGTACTTTAAAAAATATTGACAAAGCTTTTGTTTGTATGAACTTACCTTACACAATGCCTGTAGAAAGTGCTGCAAGTGCTGTTTTAGAATTTAAGCCTAAACAAGTATATCCCTATCACTATAGAGGAACAGAAGGTTTTAGTGATGTTTCTTTGTTTAAAACTCTGGTTAATAGCAGCAATAAAAACATAGAAGTTATGCAACTAAACTGGTATTAATATTTTAATAATGAACACATTACTTAAAATGTTTTTTATATATTTGAAGCAGATTATCCCAAAAAAATAATCTACAATTAATTATGATTCTCATACTTACTTGCTATTTTTTAGCTTTAATAGAACAAACTAGTGTTGTTACTCTTTTAGGTATAAGTGTAATATTCTTTTTAGTTTTATTAATTCTTGGGATAAGAAAGTCATATAAGTTGAAAGTTGAAAATGAAAAACTGATGCGTGCTACCGATCATTTATTAGAGGAAGACGAAAAGGAATATACCGATTTCACAGAAGGACACATGTATAGTAATAGCACAAAAAAAGAATAAATGATTACAGTTATAGTTACTACTACTTTTAGTACAGCAGTTTTTATTTTAGGATTTTTCTTAAAGAAAACATTATATACTTATGAACACGAAGCAGATATTTTACGTGAATTGGATGCTTTTGAAAAAAACATTGCGGAAATAAATGATATTACAAATATCCCGGATTACCAATTAGGTTCCGGTCATATGTACTCTAAATAATAAACAAAAAAACCTGCTAAATGCAGGTTTTTTTTATTCTAATAAGAGCTAGCAGTTAACGTACTAACTTTTTATACTTAATTCGCTTTGGCATTAAATCACCACCAAGACGTTTCTTCTTATTTTCTTCATATTCACTAAATCCACCTTCAAAGAAATATACTTGACTATCGCCTTCAAAGGCAAGAATGTGTGTACAAATTCTATCTAAAAACCATCTATCGTGACTAATTACAACAGCACAACCAGCAAAGTTTTCTAAACCTTCTTCTAATGCACGTAATGTATTTACATCTAAATCATTGGTAGGCTCATCTAAAAGCAATACGTTTCCTTCTTCTTTTAGCGTCATTGCAAGGTGTAAACGGTTACGTTCCCCTCCAGAAAGTAGTTTCACTTTTTTATTTTGCTCTCCACCTGAAAAGTTAAATCGACTTAAATAGGCTCTAGAATTTACTTCTTTTCCTCCCATCATTACCAATTCTTGCTCATCACTAAAGTTTTGCCAAATTGTTTTTTCAGGATCTATATTAGAATGCTTTTGATCTACATAAGCAATCTTAGCGGTTTCACCGACTTTGAATTCTCCTTTGTCTGGTGTTTCTTCTCCCATAATCATACGGAAAATAGTAGTTTTACCAGCTCCATTAGGTCCAATAACACCAACAATACCAGCTTGTGGTAAGCTAAAGTTTAAATCTTCATAAAGTAGCTTATCATCATACCCTTTACTAATCCCAACAGAATCAATAACATTTGTCCCTAAACGAGGTCCGTTTGGTATATAGATTTCTAATTTTTCGTCAAGTTGTTTTTGATCTTGACTCATTAATTTATCGTAATTCTTTAAACGCGCTTTCTGTTTTGTCTGACGTCCTTTTGCTCCTTGACGGACCCATTCTAACTCACGTTCTAATGTTTTTTGACGCTTGGAAGCTGTTTTGCTTTCTTTTGCCATACGTTTTGACTTTTGGTCTAACCATGAAGAGTAATTCCCTTTCCAAGGTATTCCTTCTCCTCTATCTAGTTCTAAAATCCAACCAGCAACATTATCCAAAAAGTATCTATCATGCGTTACAGCAATAACAGTTCCTTTATATTGCGCTAAATGATGCTCTAACCAATGTACCGATTCTGCATCCAAGTGATTGGTTGGCTCATCTAATAATAATACATCTGGTTCTTGCAAAAGCAAACGACATAAAGCAACTCTACGGCGTTCTCCACCAGAAAGTACACTTATCTTTTTGTCTCCATCTGGAGTACGCAAAGCATCCATAGCAATTTCTAGTTTGGTATCTAGTTCCCAGGCATTAGCGGCATCAATCTGATCTTGAAGCACTGCTTGACGGTTCATTAGCTTTTCCATTTTATCGGCATCGCTATATACTTCTTCTAAACCAAACTGATCGTTAATACTGTTATATTCATCAAGAATTGCAACGGTTTCCGCAGCACCTTCTCTAACAATTTCCATAACCGTTTTATCTTCGTCTAGCTGTGGTTCTTGTTCTAAGTAACCCACAGTATAGCCCGGAGAAAAGACTACATCTCCCTGATAGTTTTTATCTATTCCAGCAATAATTTTAAGTAAAGTAGATTTACCAGAACCGTTAAGTCCTAATATTCCAATTTTTGCTCCATAAAAGAAGCTTAAATAAATATTTTTTAAAACTGGTGTTTGTGCACTTTGAAATGTCTTGGTTAAACCAGACATAGAAAAGATTACTTTTTTATCGTCACTCATAATATTTTACGTTATATAGTTTATTGATATCTTTTTTTATTCTTAAATTCAGTTAATAAGGCAGAATTACATTCTTCCTTTTAAAGCATTAAATACCCATGCAATTGCAAAAAATCCAATTCCTACTGCCGCAAATCCCCATCCTGCTACATCATCATATCTAAATGCTCCTAAGGCAATTAGTGCTAAACCTACAAAAATCATAATCCATGTAGCCCAAGCTAATACTGTATTTTTATTCATAGCCATTTTCTATTTCAATTTTTAGTTAGTAAATACAAATATCGCTATTTTGTATAAAAAAAGCATCCTAAATAGATGCTTAATTTAAATTACAGAAACTTCTAAGAAGCCCAAAACTGAATCTGCTTTATATTTCATTTTAAAACGTTCTACTTTTTAAACATTCCTACTACCTAATGTTCACGCAATTTTTGAATTATTTTTTATTTATCTATGCATATATATAGTATAAATAATATACTATTTCTGATGAAGAGTCCATATCAAATTATCTAATTTTATCTAACAAATCACTCAGTTGAGATGCTTCTTCTTCCGTTAAGTTTTCAAGTAAATCTTTTCGATTTGTTTTAGATATAACATCCAAAAGAAGTAACCCTTCCGTTGTAATTTTAATATGTACCACTCTTCTATCACCGGGACAAGCTATACGCTCAATGAGATCTTTAGCACAAAGTTTATCCATTAAACGCGTCGTATTAGGAGATCTATCAATCATTCGCTCTTTAATGGTTTGTACCTTTAAAGGTTCTTCTGCTCCTTTTAAAATTCGTAAAATATTATATTGTTGTGATGATATTTTAAAAGGTTTGAAAAATGAATTTTGATAACTATTAAGCCAATTTGCTGTAAACATAATGTTAAGCATCGCTTTCACTTTATGATTTGGAAATGTGGAGTTAATATCTTTAGAAATGTTTCCCATGATTTTATGTTTAATCTATATACACCTCACTTACAATATTATAAAGCTTTAGAAAATAGGCCGACCTTATTTAACATTTCTTCCTTTAATATATTATTTACAATCTTTCCTTCTGAAAAATTATCATTAAACAAAGGCAGTGAAAAATCAGCAATAATATTCCCACCCATAAATGGAAAACGTCCTTTAGCGATTTCTAACACACTAGATCCGCCTCTACCGCCAGGAGAAGTAGCCATAAGTAACATTGGTTTTTCACTCCATAATTTACCATCGATTCTAGACATCCAATCAAAAATATTTTTAAACACCGTTGCATAAGCACCATTATGTTCTGCCAAGGAAAGAATAATTCCATCCGAAGATTTTATTTTCTCCAAAAACACTTTTGCATTCTCTGGAATACCATGTTCGGTTTCGTAATCTATTCCGTAAAGTGGTAATTCAAACTCATTAAGATCTAAGACTTCTACTTTAGCTTCTTGAACTAGATTTCCAGCATAACTTGCTAATTGTTTATTTATAGATTGCTTACTGTTGCTTCCTGCAAATGCGATGATATTTTTCATGTGTTTATGTTTATTGTTTTTAAATGGTCACCTGTTGTTCGCTAGTAATCCTTTTATGGATAATAAGCCTTTTTAACATGCTCGTTTCAAATTAGTTTTGTGTTTTTTTGTTAAAAATATAAGATATAATTAATAGAATAAAAGCTACTAATGCCGCCATTTGCTCTCCGTCACCTATCATAACATGTGCAAAAAAGGCTAGAATGAATGCAAAAAAGAAACCAGCATATGCCCATTCTTTTAGTACTTTAAAGTTAGGATTCCAAAGTGCAAATAATCCAAATAACTTAGCCACAGCATAAGGATAAATGATATAGCTTGGATATCCGAAATTAGTAAACATTTGCGCTACATCGTCATGTTTAAAAAAATACATACTCACCGAAAACAGCATGATTAAGGTTAATAATCCGGTGGCTACATAAAAAATAATTTTATCTCTTTTCATTTTTAGTTTGTTTTAGTTGCCACAAATGTACAACAAAATAATTATAGTTTCCTAGGTAAATATTTCCATGTAATATTATTTAACAAAACATTCACTTTTTATACAAGCTTTGGTTTTGTAAATTCGTAGCAAATAATTCTTATTCATGGATATCAATTTCAATAAAAACGAAGATCATAATAAACTTCTAGTTTCCGATTTAACCAAACGTTTTGCTAAAGTAAAACTTGGTGGCGGACAAAAACGTATAGATAAACAACACGCTAAAGGTAAAATGAGCGCTAGAGAGCGTGTGGATTACTTGCTAGATTCTAAAGCTAAATCTATTGAAATTGGAGCTTTTGCAGGAGAAGATATGTACGCAGAACATGGCGGATGTCCTTCTGGTGGCGTTATCGTTAAAATAGGATATATTAAAGGGAAGCAATGTATTGTTGTTGCAAATGATGCTACCGTAAAAGCTGGAGCTTGGTTTCCTATTACCGGAAAGAAGAATTTACGTGCGCAAGAAATTTCTATTGAAAACCGATTACCAATCATATACTTAGTGGATTCTGCTGGTGTTTATTTACCAATGCAAGACGAAATTTTTCCGGATAAAGAACATTTCGGACGTATTTTTAGAAACAATGCCATCATGAGTAGTATGGGAATTACGCAAATTTCTGCTATCATGGGAAGCTGTGTTGCAGGAGGCGCATATTTACCAATTATGAGTGATGAAGCTTTAATTGTGGATAAAACAGGAAGTATTTTTCTTGCTGGAAGCTATTTAGTAAAAGCTGCAATTGGTGAAAGTATAGATAATGAAACGCTTGGTGGAGCAACTACACATTGTGAAATTTCGGGAGTTACAGACTATAAATCTAAAGACGATAAAGATGCTTTAGATACGATTAAGCGATTAATAGATAAAATTGGCGATTATGATAAAGCTGGTTTCAATAGAGTAAAAGCAATCAAACCAATTGAAAACCAAGAAGATATTTACGGTATTTTACCAAAAAGTCGTGCCGACCAATATGATATGTACGAAATTATTAAACGTTTGGTAGATAATAGTGAGTTTGATGAATACAAGGCGGACTACGGAAAAACAATTATTACAGCATATGCAAGAATTGATGGTTGGGCTGTTGGTATTGTGGCAAACCAGCGTAAATTAGTTAAAAATGCGAAAGGAGAAATGCAATTTGGTGGTGTTATCTATAATGATAGTGCCGATAAATCTACGCGATTTATAGCGAATTGCAACCAGAAAAAAATTCCGTTAGTCTTTTTACAAGACGTTACTGGTTTTATGGTTGGAAGCAAAAGTGAACATGGAGGAATCATAAAAGATGGTGCCAAAATGGTAAATGCTGTTAGTAATAGCGTGGTACCAAAATTCACCATTATTCTTGGAAACTCTTACGGAGCAGGAAACTATGCCATGTGTGGTAAAGCATACGACCCTAGACTTATTGTAGCTTGGCCAAGTGCAGAACTTGCTGTTATGAGTGGAAACTCTGCTGCTAAAGTGTTACTACAAATTGAAAAAGCTTCCCTAGAAAAGAAAGGTGAAAAAATTACTCCGGAAAAAGAAGCAGAACTTTTTAATAAAATAAAAGACAGATACGATAATCAGGTTTCTCCGTATTACGCTGCTGCTAGAATTTGGACAGATGCGGTTATAAACCCATTAGATACCAGAACATGGATAAGTATGGGAATTGAAGCTGCAGACCACGCTCCTATTGAGAAGAAATTTAATTTGGGTGTTTTACAGGTTTAAAAGATATTTATTTAAAATAAAAAAAGGCATTTGATATATTCAAATGCCTTTTTTAGTTTACAGACTTTGATAAGAATTAACCAATCTTATAAACTCTGCTCTATAGCCAAACGTATCCACAGCTCTTCCTGCTTCAGCAAGATGAATAACATCTTTTATATTCGAGTTATTATGATATTGCGAATGTCTTATTTGCATACCAAATAATGCAACAGATGCAGCAAATTGCATGTCTTGAGAAGCTGCAACTACAACGTCTTTTTGGATATGTACCATTTCTATACTTTTTTTATCCTCTGGTTTTTTGTATCTAAATTTCACCGTTAATAATTCGTCTTGAAAATCCGTAGAAATTTCCTTTTTAGTGTACTTTAAATCGGAAACATCTTTTAAATATGCGCTCTCTACTCCTACAGGAATCACTTCGTATAAAGCAGTTACTGTATGTCCGCTTCCCAATTCCCCAGCATCTTTTGTATCATCTATAAAATCTTCGTCTGCCAACAATCTATTTTCATAACCTATTAATCGGTACGCTTGCACTTTATTCGGATTAAACTCTACTTGAATTTTAACATCTTTTGCAATGGTATAAAGTGTTCCTCCAAATTCTTTTCCAAACACTTTTTGCGCTTCTTGCATGGTATCTATAAATGCATGATTACCATTTCCCTTATCTGCTAAAGTTTCCAGTTTAGAGTCTTTATAGTTTCCATATCCAAATCCTAAAACGGATAAGAACACACCAGATTTACGCTTTTCTTCAATTAATGTTTGCATGTCTTTATCACTAGAAGCGCCAACATTAAAATCGCCATCTGTTGCTAAAATTACTCTATTATTCCCTTTCTTTTTAAAGTTTTTTTCGGCTAATGCATATGCTAATTCAATTCCTTGTCCTCCAGCTGTGGACCCGCCAGATTGTAATTTATCTAGTGCTTGTAGTATTTTCGTTTTATCATTTCCTGAGGTTGGCTCTAGTACAACTCCTGCTGCTCCAGCATAAACGACAATGGATACTTTATCTTGCTCACGTAGCTGATTTACCAATAATTTAAAGGCAGATTTTAAAAGCGGCAGTTTGTTTTGTGCACCCATGGAACCAGAAACATCAATTAAAAAAGTAAGATTACTCGCAGGTAATTCTTCGTTATTATACGTCTTACCTTGTAAACCAATCTTTACCAATTTTGTTTCTTTATTCCAAGGTGTAACGGACAATTCTGTATGTATGGAAAATGGATGTTCCCCCGTTGGTTGCGGATAATTATAATCAAAATAATTCACCATTTCTTCAATCTTTACAGCATCTACAGGAATAGTTTGCGCATTGTTAATCATTCTTCTAATGTTGCTATATGAAGCTTTATCTACATCTATAGAAAAAGTAGATAATGGCGCAACTTTAGTAATCTCAAAATTATTTTCTACAATTTCTTCATACACATCTTGCGTCTCTATGGTTTTTTCATTAGCTGATGATTTGATTGCTTTTTTAAGCGCTTTTGACAATTTATAATTTCCTTTTTTTGTCTGAATAATTAGAACGCCATTTGCTCCACGAATACCATATAGCGCTGCTGCATTTGGGCCTTTAACAACAGAAATATTTTTTATATCCTTCTTATCTAAACTCGCTAAACCAGAAGAACTAGAATTAGCATCTTCTAAAACTACACCATCCACAATTACCAAAGGCTCATTGTTTCTAGAAATAGACGAATTACCTCTTACTACTATTTTTGAAGAACTTCCAACCAAACCATTAAATTTGTTTTGAACCAACAATGATTTTGCATTAGATAATCGCTTTACTTTGCGTTTGTTTCCTGAGGAATTAACAGAAATGCCACTTACTTTTCCTGAAAGTGCCGTTGTTACATTTCGCGAAGAATAACCAAGAGCTTTCCTTTCTTTCTTAACACCTAATGCTGTAATAACCACTTCATCTAATGAATTATCTGGCTGTAATGAAACATTAATGCTATTCGACTTTCCAACAGTTTCTTGTTTCGATGCATAACCAACATAGCTAAATATTAAAACATCATTAATTTTAGCTTTAATAGTATAGTTCCCATCAAAATCGGTAGAAGTTCCTATAGAAGATCCTTTTACAATAACTGTTACTGCAGGAAGTGGCAATCCATTCACGTCACTTACAACACCAGTTATGTTTTTTTCTTGTGCTTGCAGTTGTATTGTAATGAACAACACAAAAACAATTTGTAGTACATTTTTCATATTCGTTAGTTTTAAAGTTTTTGTAAACTTATACCTAACCTATGTTTTGTAAAACTACAAATGAGTGAAGTGTCCTTTTGAGTGCGTTAACTTGTTATTTTAAAGTTTTTAATGTTTCCTGACGAAGAATTTTGCCAGTATCACTTTCTATAAATTTTTCAATACAATATATTTTCTTCGGAACTTCAAATTTTTCTAATTCTGAAAAGAACGAAGCTTCTATCGTTTTATTTTCACTTTCAATAACCAGAACAACACTTTCCCCTAAGATTTCATCCTTTTCTTTAGTAATGAAAAATCTATTATTCATCTTATAGGATAGTTTTGCTTCTATCTGTTCTGGAAATAATTTTACTCCTCCAGAGTTTATTACATTATCGAAACGTCCTAACCATTCAAATGTAGTTTGAGTATGTAATTTAACCACATCATTAGTCACTATTTTGGTTTCCGAAAGTTTTGGTGCTTCAATTACCAAACAATTTCTATCGTCTTGTGTTATTGTAATGTTTGGTAGGATGTGAAAGTAAGTGCTCTCGTCTGCACTCGAAGTGACGTCTTCAAAATTATTAATCTTCTTTACTGCAATATGTGTTATGGTTTCGGTCATACCATAGGTTTCAAATACATTTGTTTTTATATCTTGAATAGCATGCTTTAATCCGTTAGAAACGGAAGCTCCACCAACAATTATAGTTTTAATATTATTACAATAAGACAACGTTTTTTGAAGCTGTAAAGGTACCATAGCACAAAATTCATAGTGCTTTTCATAATCAAAAAGAGGCTGACTCGTTGGTTCTGCAAGATCCAATTCTAGGCCTAAAATCATAGCTCTTACTAGCATCATTTTTCCTGCAATATAATTGCTTGGTAAACAATGTAAAGCTTTGTCTCCTGGTTCTAACTTAAAAAAATCTCCTGTTGCAATAGCAGAATGTACCATTGCTTGTTTTTGTAATTTAATCGTTTTTGGTTTTCCTGTAGAACCAGAAGTTTGCACCAATACATAATCTTTATCGTCCAGCCAATCGATTAAAAAGTCACCAATATTTTTTTCAAAAGGCAATCCTTCTTTTACATGACTATACGCAACTTCTTTAAGCTCTTCATATAAAAAAGAGCTCTCATTTAATTTAAAACGATTGTGTATTTTATTATATTCTGGTATCATTATTCTATTATTTTATAATCTTCTTTAATAGGCTCCTCTACTTTTCCAAAAAGTTTTTCGCTCCAATTTGTCCATTTATATTTTTTAGCTAAAATGAAAAGAATAATAGGAAAAACAACAAATACAGGCATAAACACATCTATAAATCCTGCTGAAGTTGGCTCGGAAACATCTTTAAAAAGGGAATCGGTTTGAAAAGCTGTCCAATCTGCTGTTACCAATAAAGCGGTAAATAAATTATTAGCAGCATGAAACCCTAATGCTAGTTCCAAACCATCATCCATAAGTGTCATAATTCCTAAAAAGAATCCTGTACCTATATAATATACCATAATTACATTACCTAGTTGCTCTACTTCTGGATTTGCTAAATGCATTAACCCAAAAACAATAGAAGTTAAAAATAACGGAAACCATCTTGTTTTAGTAATAACACCCAATGCTTGCATTAAATAACCTCTAAAAAAATACTCTTCCATACTGGTTTGCAACGGAACTAATATTATAGCAATTACGGCAAGCGTTAAAAACGGAACTAACTTAAAATTCCACACATACCCTTCTGGTTCCATAAAATAATCTACAAATACAAAAGTTGAAGAAACTGTTCCCCAAAGTATAAAAATGAACCAAAATCTGCTCCAATCTATTGTTTTTCTTGCTGTTGTTAATTCTGTAATAGACTGTTGATGAATCACTTTAGAATTAAAAAATACACCAACCAAACCAATAGCAAAGGATAAAAGCATTAAAAACAAAAACATATTATTTCCTAATATATCCGCCATTTCTGGGATATCTGTTGGGAAATCGCCATTTTGTATTCCTTCTAAACCTATGGTATATAAAATCCCTGCGACTAACGGAATCGATCCTATTAATTGCCATACTATAAAAATGATGATGAAACCTAGTAAATATCTCCACCACTCATGTAATGATTTAAACGCTTGTTCTATATACATATCTAAAAATTAGTTTTCCAATTTGTTTTATTTTGATACTGCAATGTACCATTTTTTACTTCTAACGGACTTTCATAATTATTACTAAAAAGACTTCCTGTACCAAGTCCTTGCGGCAATTTACTTTGCAAGCTGTAGGTGAATTGTGCAATTGCATTTAAACCTACATTACTTTCTAATGCACTGGTAATCCACCAACCTATTTTTTGTTTTTCAGCCAAATCTATCCAATTTTGACTTCCTGCAAATCCACCAACCAAACTTGGTTTTAAAATAATGTATTGCGGATGTACTATTTGTAGCAATTCCTCTTTTTTTGTTACATCAAAAACACCAATTAATTCTTCATCTAATGCAATTGGTAATGGAGTGTCTTCACAAAGTCTAGCCATTTCCTGAATTTGTCCTTGTTTAATAGGTTGTTCTATAGAATGTAAATCAAAATGCGAAAGTATCTTTAATTTTTCTAAAGCTTCCGAAGGTTTAAAAGCGCCATTTGCATCTACTCGCAATTCCATGTCCTCCGCCGAAAATTCTTTTCTAATCGATTTTAAAAGTTCTAATTCTGTTTTAAAATCAATGGCTCCAATTTTCATTTTAATACAACTAAAACCAGCTTCAATTTTGTCTTTTATTTGTTGCTTCATAAACGCTTCAGAGCCCATCCAAATTAATCCG
This sequence comes from Lacinutrix sp. MEBiC02404, assembly GCF_053601575.1. Classification (NCBI taxonomy): domain Bacteria; kingdom Pseudomonadati; phylum Bacteroidota; class Flavobacteriia; order Flavobacteriales; family Flavobacteriaceae; genus Lacinutrix; species Lacinutrix sp. MEBiC02404. The sequence goes on from NZ_JBSHNV010000225.1 coordinate 86,883, forward strand.
TTAATAGGAATACTATCATTTCCTTGTGTAAATTCGGAAGGAAAAAGAATAAAAGGATTTTCACTTTGCAAGGATAAAAAAGCTTGCTCTAGTCCAAATTGAATACTTGGAAATTCGATTAATTCCGCTAATAAAACATCTAATCCTAAATGAATATTAGTACAAGTCCATTGTAGTTTTTCTTCGTAATTAGGTACATCATCTGCGCTTAAGCCTCTAAAAAGTCCGCATTCACCTATTCCTTTCTTTCCTTCATGTTCAACAATTAGAAACCACGTTTCTTTTGTTTTTAAAACACCTCGAGAAGTTCCACTAGCTTGTTTAAAGTTTAAAATATATTGTTGGTAGGTTGCTATCATAGTTAGTTTCAAAAATAGACAATAATTTTTGTATTTTGCATACCTAACAACTAGCTTTCTTCTAGTTTTAATTTTTCAATAAAAAAAATGACAGAATTTCCAGATATCATTCTTTACGCCATTCCGTTTTTTGTTTTAGCCATGTGCTTAGAAATTTATATTGTATTAAAAACACAAAAAGGAACATACGAAACAAAAGACGCTACTACCTCTATTGCCATGGGTTTAGGAAATGTATTTTTGGGGTATTTTAGTAAAATTGTCGTTCTGGTAAGCTTTTTATTTGTCTATGATAATTTCCGATTATTTACTATTCCTATAACTTGGTGGAGTTTTATTCTTATTTTCTTTGCAGACGATTTTGCATACTATTGGTTTCATCGAATTAGCCATGAATGTCGCTTATTCTGGGCTTCGCATGTGGTGCATCATTCGTCACAACATTATAATTTAAGTACAGCAGTTAGGCAAACATGGTCTGGCGGATTTTACTCTTTTGTATTTTGGTTGTGGTTACCAATTATTGGTTTTCATCCAGGAATGATTATGTTACAAATGTCTATTAGTTTGATTTATCAATATTGGATTCATACCGAAACGATTAACAAAATGCCTTCTTGGTTTGAAGCGGTTATGAATACACCTTCCCATCACAGAGTGCATCATGGCAGCAATCCTTTATACCTAGATAGAAATCATGCGGGAATTTTAATTATTTGGGATAAGCTTTTTGGAACCTTTCAACCAGAACTTAAAGAAGAAAAAGTGGTCTATGGTTTGGTTTCCAATATAAACACCTATAATCCTGTAAAGATTGCATTTATAGAATGGATTAATATGTTTAAAGATGCTTTTTCGGGTAAAAAAACTTTAAAAAACAGAATGCTATACTTCATAAAACCGCCAGGATGGAAACATGACGGAACAGGAAAACTGAGTGGTGATTTACGAGAAGAATGGCTGAAATCGGTTGGCAGTAAAAAGTCTACGGTGAAGGTTAAATAGTGTTCCTTGTTCCATAAATAAAAAAAATATGAATTTTAATAATAAAGTAGTTTGGATTACTGGAGCTTCTAGCGGAATTGGTAAAAGTTTAGCGATTACACTTTCTAAAGAGAATTGTAAATTAATACTTTCTTCCAGAAGAAAAGAGGCACTTGAAGCAGTAAAAGCTTTATGCAATACTCCTGAAAACATTATTGTTTTACCTTTAGATTTAGCGGAAACAGCTACCCTTAAAAACATAACAGAAACTGCTATTTCTAGCTTCGGAAAAATTGATATTCTGATTAATAATGGCGGTATTAGCCAACGTTCTTCTATCATTGAAACCACTCTAGAAGTAGACAGGAAATTAATGGAAGTCGATTATTTAGGAACCATTACTTTAAGTAAAGCGCTTTTACCGCATTTTGTCGCGAATCAATCTGGACATTACGTGGTGGTTTCTAGTCTTATGGGAAAATTTAGCTCTCCTTTACGTTCTGCTTATTGTGGTGCGAAACATGCGTTACATGGTTTTTTTGATGCGATGCGTTTAGAACACGAAAAAGACAACGTAAAAGTGACCATGATTTGTCCTGGATTTGTAAATACTGATGTCGCTAGAAATGCATTAACAGGAGACGGAAGTAAACAAGTACAGCAAGATGAAATGACCGAGAATGGTTTACATGTGGATGTATTTACTAAAAAAATGATACAAGCAATTCGGAAAGAAAAATTTGAAGCTTATATTGGTAAAAAGGAAAGATTCGCTGTTTACCTAAAACGAATCTCTCCTCGATTATTACACAAGCTTGTTTTACGAAGTAAAGTGAGATAGACTACTTAATTTCTATTGAACCTTGTCCATTCCAGTGCATTTTGTGCTTTTTTAGAGCATCAAAATTGTATTGAGAATAAGAAGTTTATTTCCTAAAGAAGTTCTCGATATAATTTTTTTTTCAAAAATCACTCGAACTGACATTTTTAGTATTCTTTGAGATCTAAATACACAAAAGGGAGTTAATTTATTTTAACAATTTCTACTTCACCTATAGAAAGCCCTTTTTCTAGTGTGGCACTACCTCTATAGGTAATTGTAGGTTCGCCGTAAGAAACTATTTTTAGCTTATCGGAAACATTACATTGGTAACTTCCATCTCCATAGGCTGTAATTTTAGACGATTTATTATTCACTTGTAAAAGGTCTACAACAGATTCCCCGTAACCAATGATTTTTTGATTTTCAATGCTTCCGCTTTCAATTTTTAAATGGCTTTCTCCATAAATGGAGACTTTTAATTCTTTTAAAGTAACGTCTTTCATTATTACTTCTGATTCGCCATAAATACTAAATGTCATTCTATCGGAAATAATAGCGTCTTCAAAATGAAAGCGTTCTTCACCTCTTAACGAAAAGGATTTTACTTTTTTATAATATACAATCGCTTTTGCAACGGTGCCTTTATATGCCGCAACGGTTCTATTTTTGGTGCTTTTTTCTTTATCCTTTTCGGTCACTGTTTTTGCATCGTCTAAATATAACTGAAGGGTTTTCCCTTTTACTTCTACATTCATTTCGTCTAAGTCTTCCGTTAGCATTTCAATAACCACTTTTTCTACCTCGCCAGTTTTAAAGACAACTTCTATATGCGGACTAACAATAACTTTATCAAAAGTTTTTACGGTAAAGGTTTTAGATTGTGCTTGTATTACTGAAGTTTGGAATAAAAATATTGCTGTAATAACAAGAAAAAGAGTTGATTTTGATTTTAAAAAAGTATGCATGCGTTTGATTTTAAGTTATTAAATACAAACTAAAGACATCGTTTTTTTTAAACTGTTACAGTTTTGTAAAATTTACTTGTATTCTACTATTAGATAAACAGAAGTACTATCCCCAACATTTAAAACTTCGTGCTCTGTCACCATATCTTTACTCCAGCTAGTTCCTGTTTTTACATCTACAGTTTTAGTACCATTTGCATCCGTAATTTGAAAAGTTCCTCCTTGTAATGTATATCCAAAATGTGGCTGATGCTCATGTTTTTCATGTCCAACTCCTGGAGCAAACGTACATTTTAACACGCGTACTTCTTTGTCTTCATGTACTATTTCGCAAACACTTTCTCCTTCCCAACCTGCTTGTAAAGGATCTGGAAGTGTTGTTTTTTCTTTACAGGAAAAAATAGAGATACAAAAAAGAAAGATTAAGATTTTTTTCATGTGGTTTGTTTTTATTGCACTTCGACAAGTTGCCTGTGACACTTAATTATGGATTGTCTCTATGGTTCTTAATGCATGATTCTAACCAACAACTCTTTTAGTAAATCTCCTTGAGACACAGAATTACTGCCAACACCTTTACTTTTTACATCAAACTCACGTAAAGTACCAATAACCTCACTCACTTTTCGCATCGGGTAATTTCTAGCTGCAGTGATATATTCATTTACAAAATAAGGATTCACCTTTAATGCAGAAGCTACATTTCGAGGATTCTTATCACTTAAACCATGTAAATGTAGAAGTTGCGAAAAGAAATTAAAAAGCAACGAAACCGTTACTACCATAGGATTATCCTTTGGGTTATCTGCAAAATAGTGTGCAATTTTATGTGCATTTAATATATTTCGTTCACCAACTGCTTTACGTAGTTCGAAATTATTATAATCTTTACTGATACCAATATTTTCTTCAATATGCTCTGGTGTAATCTCGGTTCCTGCTGGTAAAACAATTTTAAGTTTATCTAACTCATTGCTAATTTTACTTAAATCGGTTCCTAAAAACTCCATAAGCATTTGTGATGCCTTTGGAGAAATCGTGTAATTCTGTCCAGAAAGTACACGACGAATCCAATCTGAGACCTGATTTTCGTATAATTTTTTACTTTCAAAAACAACACCAACTTTCTTAATTGCCTTGTATAAAGCTTTACGTTTATCTAGTTTTTTGTACTTATAATTAAAGACTAAAACGGTTGTTGGTTGCGGATTAGCAGCATAAGCAGCCAATTTTTCAATAGATCGAGATAAATCTTGCGCTTCTTTAACAATTACTACTTGGCGTTCTGCCATCATTGGGTACCGTTTTGCATTTCCAACAATATCATCTATAGTTACATCGCGACCATAAAGAACCATCTGATTAAAACCTTTCTCTTCTTCGGCTAACACATTTGCTTCAATATAATCGGATACATTATCTATATAATAGGCTTCTTCTCCCATTAAAAAATAAATGGGTTTTAGATTGCCTTTCTTTATGTCTATTAATAGTTGTTTAACTTCGTCCAAAATAAATATGATTCCAATTCTTAAAATTTCAAAATCCAAAAATAAAGGACTTGAAATTTGCTATTTGTTTTATGAAAATTAACTTTGATAAAAACTGAATACATCTAATGCAAGAGTTAAACTTTTCAAAGTTTTCGTTTCGTTCCAAAAATAGCGAAAATAAAACGCTTATTTATGATGAAATACGCAAAAAATTTGTGGTTTTACAACCTGAAGAATGGGTTAGACAACATTGCGTTCAATATTTAATGCAAGAAAAAGGATTCCCAAAATCGCTAATTAATGTAGAGAAAGAATTAAAAGTAAACAACTTACGCAAACGGTATGACATTGTAGTGTTTAATCCAGACGGTAGTATTCATTTAATTGTGGAGTGTAAATCGGCTAAAATAAAAATCGATCAAACTACTTTTGACCAAATTGCACGCTATAATTTAGCTTTAAATGCAACCTATTTAATGGTTACTAACGGAATTAATCATTATTATTGCGAAATGGATTTTGAAGCAGAACGTTATCAGTTTCTAACCGAAATTCCAGATTATAGTGTACAACCTTAAATTAACGGGAAATGAATTGGATATTATTAATTATAGCAGGTCTTTTTGAAGTCGCTTTTGCTGCCTGTTTAGGGAAAGCAAAAGAAACCTCAGGTTCTGAATCTACATTATGGTACGTTGGCTTTTTTGTCTGTTTATCTATAAGTATGTTTTTACTTGTAAAAGTAACTAAAGTGCTGCCTATTGGAACTGCTTATGCGGTTTGGACAGGCATTGGTGCTATTGGAACCGTATTATTAGGAATCCTTATCTTTAAAGAACCAGCTACCTTTTGGCGACTCTTTTTTATAGGAACACTTATCGCTTCTATTGTGGGATTAAAAATAGTATCTAACTAAATATAAAATATTACTAAGAAATCAGTAAAAAATTAAACATTGAAAATAGCTGTCGTCATATTAAACTGGAATGGAAAAGCACTTTTAGAAAAGTTCTTACCTTCTGTGGTTAGGCATTCTAAAGAAGCAACTATTTATGTTGCCGATAATGCATCCACCGATGATTCGGTAGCTTTTGTTAAAGCGAATTATCCGGAAATTAAAATCATACCCAATACTGAAAACGGAGGCTATGCACAAGGCTACAACCAAGCATTACAACAAGTAGAAGAAGATATATTCTGTCTTTTAAATAGCGATGTGGAAGTATCTAAAAACTGGCTTACTCCTATTCTATCCGAATTTCAAACCAATACGAAAACCTCTATTATCCAACCAAAAATATTAGACTACAAAAACAAGAGTCATTTTGAATATGCAGGAGCTGCAGGAGGTTTTATAGATAAATATGGCTATCCGTATTGCAGAGGACGCATATTTGATACCGTCGAAAAAGATAAAAATCAATACCAAGACACAACTATTTTCTGGGCTTCAGGAGCCTGCTTTTTCATAAGAAAAGAAACCTTTAAAACGTTAAAAGGTTTTGACGAAAGCTTTTTTGCACATATGGAAGAAATAGATTTATGTTGGCGCGCTTTCAACCTAAACTATACCACCAAATATATTGGCACTTCTACGGTGTATCATGTTGGCGGAGCAACTTTACAAAGTAGCAATCCTAAAAAAACTTTTTTAAATTTTAGAAATAGTTTGTTTACGATAACTAAAAATGCTTCCGGTTTTCTATTCTTTTTAATCTTCACCAGATTAGTTTTAGATGGTGTTGCGGCAATTAAGTTTTTACTACAATTTAAAATAACACATATCCTTGCAATATTTAAAGCGCATTTTAGTTATTACACCGCATTACCAAGATTATTAAAAGAGCGAAAAATACTGCCAAAGAAAAAGGATTATTACCAGACAAAATCGATTGTTTTTTCTTATTTTATAAAAGGTAACAAGACTTTTTAATTGTTTACAAAAATGTTAAAGTTTTTGTTAATGATGGAATATTGTATCATTCTTTTGTATAATTTTGTCCTGTTAAATTAACATTATTTAATCCATTCATTTATTATGAAAAAAATTGTATTACTAAGTGCAACAGCACTTTTGCTTTTAAGTTCATGTGTTTCTAAAAAGGAATTCGCAGCTATGGAAGCCAAACAAAAAACCACACAAGATTTATTAAATACAGCAACGGTCAAACTGAACTCCTGTTTAGAAGACAAATCTGCTGTAAGCGCTCGTGCAATAGCATTACAAGAGCAATTAGCAAATTTAAAAGACACCAATAAAGATTTAATACAAACTACTCAAGGTATGACTGTATTAACGACTAAAGGTGCTTCAAATCTGGAGAAATCTTTAGAAAGCTTAAAAGAAAAAGATCTTAAAATTTCTAGATTGCAAGATGCTTTAACTAAAAAAGATAGTGTAACACTAGCTTTAGTTACAAGTTTAAAGAAGGAAGTTGGTTTAAACGACGAGGACATTCAAATTAACGTAGAGAAAAGCGTTGTTTTTATCTCTTTATCAGACAAGTTATTATTTAAAACAGGTAGTTACAATATTTCGGATAGAGCAAATGAAATCTTAGGAAAAGTTGCTACAGTAATTAACGGTAAACCAAATTTTGAAGCAATGGTAGAAGGTCATACAGACAATGTACCATATAACAGAGGTGGTGTTTTAGTTGACAACTGGGATTTAAGTGTAAAACGTAGTACTTCCATTGTTAGAGCGTTACAAGAGTTAGGTGTAAAACCAGAACAATTAATTGCTGCTGGTCGTGGAGATCATTTACCTTTAGTATCTAATGATACTGCGGAAAATAGAGCAATTAACAGAAGAACTAAAATTTACATTCTTCCAAAAATCGATCAGTTTTATGAAATGATTGAAACGGAAATGAAAGCCCTTTCTGAAGAAAACTAATTTTTAGAAAAGAATATTATTAAAAGCGCAACTTAACGGTTGTGCTTTTTTTTTGGCGTTACCTTTTGTTCATACCTAACAGGTTTTGAAAACCTGCCAGGATCACAAAAGGTCAGGCTTTCAAGGCTCGCTATCATAGATGAGCTCAAACAAACCTTTCTATCCTTAACGCAAATCGAACTATCTTATTTAATCATAACACCAAACAGCAAGTTCGTTACCAGAAGGATCTAAAAACTGAAATCGCTTTCCGCCAGGAAAAGAAAAAGTATCCACACTAATTTCCCCTTTTGCTTCTATAATTTGTTGTTTTATTTTCTCTAAATTTTCATGATATAAAACCACCAAAACACCATTTATAATTTCGGCATCTGTTTTTTCAAAACCTCCTGCTAGTCCAGCATCTTCAAAAGAAGTATATGTTGGTCCGTAATCGGTAAAAGTCCAACCAAATGCATTCGTATAAAACGCTTTTGTAGCTTCTAAATCTATGGATTTAAATTCTATGTAGTTGATGTGGTTGTTGGCTGGTTTCATAATTTTAAAATTTAGTTTCTATTTAAAAGATTGCTTCGCTTTGCTCGCAATGACATACTTTTAGAAGATATCTAAACTTCCTTTTCCTTCTCTTACAATTATTGGATCGCCTTCCGAGAAATCGATAACTGTAGACGCTTCATTATCGCCATAACCACCATCAATAACAAGGTCTACTAGATTACCCCATTTTTCCAAAATTAATTCCGGATCTGTAGTATATTCTAAAATAGAATCGTCATCACGAATAGAAGTAGAAACAATTGGATTGCCAAGTTCTTTAACAATTTCGAGCGCTATATTATTATTTGGCACACGAATACCTACTGTTTTTTTCTTTTTAAAAACGACAGGTAAGCTTTTTGCTCCTGGAAGAATAAAAGTATATGGTCCGGGAAGCGCACGTTTCAATATTTTAAAGGTAGAAGAATCTATTTGCTTCACATAATCGCTTAAATTACTTAAATCATGACAAATAAAAGAGAAGTTTGCTTTTTCAAGCTTTACACCTTTAATTCTTGCAATCCGTTCTAAAGCTTTGGTATTAGTGATATCACAACCTAAACCGTAAACGGTATCTGTAGGATAGATAATTAAACCTCCTTTTTTTAAAACCTCAACCACCTTCCTAATCATCTTACTATTAGGATTTTCCTCGTATATTTTTATAAACTCCGCCATAATAACTATCTTTAAAAAGCGTTTACAAAGTAGTTAATTAATTTATTATGCGAAATATCTTCAGGCATTTATTATCATTCATTCTATTTATTAGTGTGTTTTCATGTGATGACACAGATAATAGTGAGGATTTAACTAGTATGAACCCTTTAGAGTTTTATGAGGAGCTCAATATATCTTATGGTGCAGATAGCGATCAAGTTTTCGACCTATATCTTCCTGCTAACCGAACAGAAGACACTAAAATTATGATTTTAATTCATGGTGGAGGTTGGACTTCTGGCGATAAAGTAGATATGCAAGGTTTTAAAGATTATATGTTACAAAACGTATCGGATATGGCTGTTGTAAATATGAATTATAGATTAGCCGATAATACATCGCAAGCATACCCAATGCAAATAAATGATATTACTACTGTTGTTAATTATTTAAAGACTAGACAAAACGAATATGCTATCTCGGATGATTTAGGTTTTATTGGCGCAAGTGCAGGAGCACATTTATCGATGCTGTGGAGCTACGCTTTTGATGTAGATAACCAAACAAAAATGGTTTGTAGTATTGTTGGCCCTACAAATTTTACAGATCCTGCCTATCTTAATAGTACAGACCCTGAATTACAAGCAATATTAAATGCGTTTAGCGTCGATACAACAATCGCTACTTTAGAAGAAGTAAGTCCGTACCATCAAGTAACCGCAGACGCGCCTCCTACTATTTTGTTTTATGGCGGACAAGATTTTTTAATACCTACATCACAAGGAACTGCAATGCGAGATAAATTAGAAGATCTCGGTATTATTCATGATTTCACTCTATATCAAGAAGAAGGCCATGGCTGGGCTGGCTTAAACTTACTAGATACTACAATCAAGCTGCACACTTTTATTGAGGCGCATTTATACTAAAGGCTAAAGGCTAAATAAAACTATCCAATCACTTGCAGTTTAGCAAAACGAAGCAATAATTTCTTCACTCCACCAGTTAAAAACTTAATTTCTGCTTTCATATCACCACCAACACCTTCAATTTTTAAAACTTCTCCTTTACCAAAGCGCATATGTTTTACCACGCTACCAACTCTAAGTTCACCATCAAACAAGTTTGTGTTCGCACTAGTACTTTCTGTGGTTTTTGCTACAGGTTTTAAATTTTTTGGTGTTGCTATTTTAAAGTTATCTGGTTCTTTTTTAGTCGTACCTTTTTTCTTAAAAGTAAGTTCTTTCGGTTTTTTAAATCTAATTTTACTTGGTGGTGTATCTCCAAAAATATCCGAATCTAACATTGGATTAAAACGTCTTTCTTCTTTAGGAGTTGTGTTTTCTACAAACGTTTCGTCTATTTCATCAATAAAACGACTAGGTTCTGAGTCTACTAATTTCCCCCATCGGTACCGCGATAAAGCATAGGTTAAATAGGCTTGTTTTTCGGCTCTAGTAAGCGCAACATAAAACAAACGACGCTCTTCTTCTAATTCGCTACGTGTATTCATACTCATAGCACTTGGAAATAAATCTTCTTCTAAACCAACTATAAATACATGATTAAACTCTAGTCCTTTTGCTAAGTGAATAGTCATTAATGCCACGTGATCTGCATCGCCTTTATCTGCATCCAAATCGGTAGCTAGAGCAACATCTTCTAAAAACTCTGCTAAGGAATCTCCAGCATCTGCAAGCTCCATTTGGCCTTCCACAAAATCTTTTATCCCATTTAAAAGTTCTTGCACGTTATCTAAACGTACAATACCTTCAGGTGTGCCGTCTTTATTAAATTCACGGATTAGTCCGCTACTTTTAGTAACATGCTCGGCTAAATCAAATGCATTTGCCGTTTTATTCATTACTTGATAGCTTTCAATTAAAGTCACAAAATCACGTAACTTATTTTTTGTACCACCATTTATATTAATTTCAACTTTATCAATATTTTGTAAAACCTCAAAAATTGTTTTCCCGTAACCATTAGCAGCCACAATAAGTCGGTCAATAGTAGTTTGCCCAATTCCTCTTCCTGGATAATTAATAACACGTTTTAGTGCTTCCTCATCTGCTGGATTAAGAATTAAACGTAAATATGCGGTTACATCTTTTATTTCTTTACGTTGATAAAAAGATAATCCGCCATAAATACGATACGGAATATCCCGTTTACGCAATGCATCTTCAATAGAACGAGATTGTGCATTGGTACGATACAAAACTGCAAAATCACTGTTATGCAATTGGTTGTTCATTTTTTCATCCCAAATCGTTCCTGCTACAAAACGACCTTCGTCTCCATCGGTTAAAGAGCGATTTACTTTCACTTTTGCACCTTCGTCATTTGCTGTCCAAACTACTTTGTCAATTTTAGTCTTATTATGTTCAATAACAGAATTAGCTGCACCAACAATATTTTTTGTAGAACGATAGTTTTGCTCTAATCTAAAAAGTTTCACATCATCATAATCCTTCTGAAAATTCAAAATATTATTAATGTTTGCGCCACGGAAAGCATATATACTTTGCGCATCATCTCCTACTACACATATATTTTGAAAACGATCTGCTAATGCACGAACAATAAGGTATTGACTATGGTTTGTATCTTGATACTCATCTACTAATATATAACGGAATTTATTTTGGTACTGTGCTAAAACATTAGGAAAACGAGTTAACAACTCATTCGTTCGCAGCAGTAAATCATCAAAATCCATGCAACCTGCTTTAAAGCAACGATCTACATATTCTTTGTAAATCTCTCCCATTTTTGGTCGTCGTGTCATGACATCGGCTTCCATTAACTCCGGATTCTTAAAGTATGCTTTTACGGTAATTAAGTTATTTTTATAGGAAGAAATTCTACTAAAAACCTGTTTGGTTTTATAGATATCTTTTTCTAAGCCCATTTCTTTAATAATAGAACCTAAAAGACGCTGTGAATCTTGCGCATCATAAATGGTAAAATTACTAGGAAAACCTAAATGGTGCCCTTCAAAACGAAGGATTTTAGCAAAAACGGAGTGAAAAGTTCCCATCCATAAATTCTTGGCTTCGTTACCAACAATACTGGAAATACGTTCTTTCATTTCCTTTGCCGCCTTATTAGTAAAGGTAAGGGCTAATATGTTAAACGAGTCTACACCTTGACTCATTAGATATGCAATTCTATAGGTAAGCACTCTAGTTTTCCCAGAACCTGCTCCTGCAATGACTATCATAGGACCATCTTTTTGAATAGTTGGTGCTAATTGTGCTTCGTTTAACTGACTTAAATACTTCTCCAAATCTCTTTGATTTTATAAAACGTGAAAATAACCAATCCCTGAGTTTTTATGCTTCCTAATTATTAATAATTATAAACAATTAGAGTATTACTTAATATTTTTATTTTTTGAATATCTTTACCATCCGATAAAAAATTAATTTCAAAAAATATGTTAGAATTCTTAGGTCAGATAACTTGGTGGATGTGGATTATTTTAGTTTTAATAATTATTGCTATTCGCGATGTTTTTCAAAGACACCACACCATAAGTCATAACTTCCCTATTGTTGGGCATTTTAGATACATGCTTGAAAAAATGGGTCCCGAATTAAGACAGTATTTAGTTGCTAATAACAGAGAAGAATTACCTTTTAATAGAATTGAACGTGGTTGGATTTATGCTTCGGCAAAACACGAAAACAACTACGAAGGTTTTGGTACAGATCGCGATATTTATGCACATCAGCATATTTTTATTAATAATGCGATGATGCCATTTGAAATAAAAGACAAAAACCACCCAAATAATATAGATCATTGTTTTTTGCCTTGCGCTAAAGTGATGGGAGAATTCAATAAACGTAAAAAACCATTTAGACCTGGATCTGTTATTAATGTTTCGGCAATGAGTTTTGGTTCGCTTTCTGCCAAAGCTGTGGAATCTATGAATAAAGGCGTTAAAATGGCTGGTGCTTATCACAACACAGGAGAAGGTGGTTTATCGCCGCACCACAGTCATGGTGGTGATGTAGTTTTTCATTTTGGAACCGGTTATTTTGGTGTTCGTGCTGCAGATGGTGGTTTTTCTATGGATAAATTAATAAAATTAGTAAAAGAGAATCCTTTTATACGCGCCATAGAAGTAAAACTTTCGCAAGGTGCAAAACCAGGAAAAGGAGGTGTTTTACCAGGAGCAAAAATCACTCCTGAAATTGCAGCAATTAGAGGTGTTGAAATTGGCAAAGATGTGCTCTCTCCACCAAACCATAAAGCATTTAGTAATGTACCAGAAATGGTAGATTTTATTGAGAAAATTGCGGAAGCTACAGGATTACCTGTTGGAATTAAAGCTGCTATTGGTAAATTAGAACAATGGGAAGAGCTTGCAGATATTATGAAAGCAACAGGAAAAGGTCCTGATTTCATTACGGTTGATGGTGGCGAAGGTGGTACTGGAGCAGCACCTCCAAGTTTTGCAGATCATGTATCTTTACCTTGGGTTTATGCATTTGGTGATTTATATAAATTATTTCAAAGCAAAGGCTTAAGCGAGCGTATTGTTTTTATTGGTAGTGGTAAATTAGGTTTTCCTGCCAAAGCAGCAATGGCTTTTGCAATGGGAGCCGATTGTATCAATGTTGCTCGTGAAGCGATGATGAGCATTGGTTGTATACAAGCACAAGTTTGCCATACTAACAAATGCCCAAGTGGAGTTGCTACACAAAGCAAATGGCTACAAAACGGGATTGACCCTACTTTAAAATCGGTGCGATTAGCGCAATATTTCAAAACGTTTAGAAAAGAGTTTATAGAAATTACACATGCTGCTGGTTACGAGCATCCTTGTGAGTTTAAAATGAGTGATATAGAAATTAATGTAGATGATCATAACCTCGCTACCAATTTAAGTAAAACCTATATGTATGAAAAAACCCCTGTCCCTTTTCATGGTATGCAGAGTTTAAAAAATTGCATGTATTTAGGTGGAAATAAAAAATAAAAAAGAGGCTTCTGTAGAAGCCTCTTTTTTTATCTTAATCATGTCACGTCCTGAAATAGCGATACACTAAAACCTTAGTGTAATGAAACCAATAGAAAAGACGGACTACGTCAAGCGTACTCAAAAGGATTACTCTCTTTCTTTTAAGTTAGAAGTTGTCATGGAAATCGAGCAAGGATTT
>NZ_JBSHNV010000226.1:0-341 GCF_053601575.1 Lacinutrix sp. MEBiC02404
AGCTTTGCATTTTAGGTCAAACTCTCCGAATTTATTTGCAATAAATCCACCTCTCTTTAGCTAAAGAGAGGAGCAGGTTCTTTAGTATAATTATACTAATGAAGCAGTTTTCCTCTTATTTTAAGAGGAGAATGAATTTAAATGCTTTTTTGCATTTGAAGAAAGAGGAGTTAATAAAATAGTGTTGTGGATATCAAAATAGCTTTGCATTTTAGGTCAAACTCTCCGAATTTATTTGCAATAAATCCACCTCTCTTTAGCTAAAGAGAGGAGCAGGTTCTTTAGTATAATTATACTAATGAAGCAGTTTTCCTCTTATTTTAAGAGGAGAATGAATTTAA
>NZ_JBSHNV010000227.1:0-543 GCF_053601575.1 Lacinutrix sp. MEBiC02404
AAGATGGAAATCCAACTATTTTAGATGTTGCTAACTTGGAAACATTAACATCCATTGCTTTAAATGCCGATAACACAAACATCGATTATACAGACGAAGACGGCATTACTACACAATTAGATTTAACTGCAATCATAGCAAACCTGGAAGCTTTAACAACTTTAGTTGACAATAACGACGGAACATTAACTTACACCGATGAAGATGGAAATCCGACTATTTTAGATGTTGCTAACTTAGAAACTTTAACATCCATTGCTTTAAACGCAGACAATACAAACATCGATTATACAGACGAAGACGGCATTACTACACAATTAGATTTATCTGCAATCATAGCAAACCTGGAAGCTTTAACAACATTAGTAGACAACAACGACGGAACATTAACTTACACCGATGAAGATGGAAATCCAACTATTTTAGATGTTGCTAACTTGGAAACATTAACATCCATTGCTTTAAATGCCGATAACACAAACATCGATTATACAGACGAAGACGGCATTACTACACAATTAGATTTAACTGCAATCATAGCAA